>NZ_BDIR01000011.1 GCF_001895145.1 Arcobacter sp. LA11
TAAAGAGAATCCACAAGAATAAGAAACTGCATCTAATACTTTGATTGCTTCATCTACTATCTCTGGTCCTATTCCATCACCTTTGATTATTGATATATTGTATTTTTTCATCTTTTACTTTTCTCCTTAATTTTTAAACTGCGGATTGTATAACACCTGCATCAGCTCTTAATGCAGCACCATTTGTAGCAGATGATAAAGAACTTGCAGTATATACAATCATATTTGATACTTCTTCTACATTTGTAAATCTTTGAAGTAAAGATGTTGGTCTTATTTCCTCAAAAAATTCTTTTTCAATCTCTTTAAAGGATTTATTTTGAGAGTTAGCAAGTTCTTCCATAAATTCAGAAACGCCTTCTGAGTTAGATGGTCCAACAATAATTGAATTAGAAGTAACATTTGTACCTTTTGTAAGTTCTGCAATTCCTCTTGCAACGGAAATTTGAGCAGTTTTAGTCATACCATAATGTATCATTTCTTTTGGAATTTGTAAGGCAGATTCACTAGAAATAAATATAATTCTTCCCCAGTTCTGATTTACCATTTTTGATAAATAATGTTGTGAGAGTCTTACTCCACTCATAACATTTATATTGAACATATCAATCCACTCTTTTTCCGTGATGTCTTTAAATTCTTTTGGTTCAAATACTCCTAGATTATTTATTAGAATATCAATATGAGGAATTTTTGATATAAGATGATTACAACCTTCTAAGCTTTTTAAATCTGCAACAATACCTTCTATTTTAGCCTCTGGAAATTTCTTTTTAATTTTTAAAATAGCTTTTTTTAATTTTTCTTTATTTTTACCATTAATAACTACCTTTGCACCTTCTTCACAAAGTTTCATTGCCGTTGCTAGTCCAATTCCCTGCGTGGAACCTGTAATTAATGCAATTTTATTTTTTATTTTTAAATCCATATATTCTCCTTTAAAAAAATATAATAGTAAAAAAGAATCGTGATTAAATCGCATTTTATTTTATAAAATTAATTAAAGGATAAAAGATTTCTTTTTAGTATATACTAGATTGAACTATAAAAGTTCAATCTTATAACCTGTATTATTTTGATTTACAATTAAATCTTTATGTATTTTTCCTCTTAGTCTAAATAACAGTGATCTAAAAGCAGCATATCCAGCAGGCTCGTCTTGCCATATTGCGTATTCTAATTGTTCTTGTGAAATGTTATGTCCAGGTGAGCTACATAATAGTTTTATAATTTTAATCTCTTTGGATGTTAGTTTTACAGGTTCATCTCCATAATAGAGAACTTCTTTCTCTTTATCAAATAGGTACCCAAATTTCAATCTTACTGTTCTTGATTTTTCTTCTGTATTTATAGATAGTTTATGTTCTAAAGTTTTATTGATATTTTGTACAGCGTCTAGTTTTTGAGTTTTTGATTTATCCTCTTCGGCTTTTTTTAAAGCTACTTCAATTGCAGCTTGTAATATATTTTTTTTGTAAGGTTTTAATATGTATCCGTATGGAAAAGTTTCTGATGCCTCTTTAATTGTTGAGAGTTCAGAATTTGCAGTTAGAAATATTATAGGAGTATTAGGAATAATTGTTTTTAACTCTTTTGCTAAAACTATACCTGTTGTAGGACCTTTTAAATAAATATCCATTAAAATCAAATCAGGAACTACTCCTTTTTCTAAAATTTTTAATGTTTTACATTTATTAGGAGCTATGCCACAGGGTTCGTAACCTAGCTCAATTAGTGTTTCTTTTAAATTTAAAGCAATTATTGATTCATCTTCTACAATCAAAATTTTTATTTTATTCATAGCTATTCTCCTTTTGAGGAAATTTAATATTACACTCTAGTCCTTTATTATTACAAAATTCAATTTCTCCATCAAGTTGATCTTCTACAATGGAATGTATTAATTGCATTCCAATTGATTCACTCTTATATAAAGAATTTATCTTTTTCATACCATCTCCATTATCTCTTATTTTTAATAATATAAAATCATCAATTATATTCATATGAATACATAAAAGATTATCTCTATTTTCACTAAAGGCATACTTAAAAGCATTTACACAAAGTTCGTGCAATACCATTCCTAATTGAATACATCTATTAGTTGAAAAAATAAGTTTGTCAATATGTAAATCAACGGTTAGTTTTGTATTTTGAGATATGTATAAATCTTTTATATCTTCAACTAGTTTGGTAATATAATCAGGTAAGTTAATATATGCTAAGTTTTCCCCTAAATATAAAAATTCATGAACTAGTGCCATTGTATGGATTCTACTTCTACTTTGTTTCATTGCATCTTTTAACTCATTATCGTTACTTCTTCTTTCTTGCATATTTAATAAAGAAGAGATTATTTCCATATTATTTTTAACTCTATGATGAATTTCTTTTAAAAGAATCTCTTTTTCATCAATAGACTTTTGAAGTTCTCTATTCATTGTTGTTATACTATTTCTATATTCTAGTCTTTGTGTCATATCTCTTCCAAATGCACATATATAATCTTTCCCTCCATATATAAATCCGTGCCCTGATACTTCAATTGGAATAATAGTTCCATCTTTTTTTCTTTGTGTTGTTTCAAGTCTCCAGTTTTTTGTATTTTTAATTTCTAACATACATACTTGTGCGGAGTTCCTATCAAAATTTGGATCCATATCTTCTAAGTCCATATCTAACATCTCTTCTTTTGTATATCCTAGTATGTTACAAGCTGCTTGATTTACATAAACAAATTTTGCATCAAGAGTGAACCAATATATTTGGTCAACTGAATTATCTAAAGCAAATTCATAAGGGGCTAATCTATCTTTATCTTTTTGTTTTAGTTCATTGTATGATTTTTCTATTTTAGTGATTACTTTTTGCATATGATTAATCATTATATATAAAATTATCCCAGTAGATATCATAAATAGTATTACAAATGTAATGGGACCTTGATTTGTTATGTCATTATTTTCAAAAAATATTTTAATTAATTTATCTAAAAGAAGAACGCCTAAAATACCAGTAAAAATAAAAGTCAGAGAGAATCTTCTTGCAATTTTTTTATTATTAAAAAAACGAGTTTTAAATTTATATTTCAAACCAAGACCTTTTTTATCATTATTTCTAAAATTATATCATAAAGAAAAAAATGAAATTTATACTGCGATTAATTCGCGAATATTTTTTATTAAACTGATTTTGAAAGTTTGAAATACTCAAAATACTAAAACATATTTTATGTTTTAGGTTTCTTAGAAAGGGCTAGTATGAGTAATGAGTTGATTACAGATTTTGATAAGTATGTTCATATTACAAATCAAACTAAAGCTGGATTAATAGAGTTTGATTTTTCTGTTGGAGATCCAACAATGTATCTTGAACTTGCTTTACCAGTAAGACAATTTGAAAATTTTTGTAATAAAAATGGTGTTAAGTATTTAACTAAACAACAAGAGATTGATGTGGAAAATGACAGACATAAGTGGAAGTATGGCGAAGTTGGAACATTAAAATATGAAAAGGAGCAAGAGTAATGACATTAGATATAAAAAGTATTGATATACAGCCTAAAAGGGAGACCTTTGGTCATGTTGCAAGGCGTATTGGAGAAGGTAAGGCTGCAACTAGATATGAAGAAGCTACATATGACTTACAAGCAACGCATAACTTTCATTATAGACCAACATATAACCCTAAGTATGAGTTATATGATACTGATAAAACAGCTATTAAGATGGAAGATTGGTATAAGTTTTTAGATCCAAGACAATATTACTATTCAAACTATGTAATGACAAGAGCAAAACAGCAAGAAGTAGCAGAGCAAAACTTTACTTTTATAGAAAAAAGAGATCTTTTATCTGTAATGCCTCAAGATGTAAAAAATGAGATTTTAAATCATGTTTTACCTTTAAGACACTATGAATGGGGAGCTAATATGAACAATCTTCAATTAGTTTCTGAAAGTTATGGGGCGGCTTTTGCTAGTGCTTCTATGTTCCATGCTGAAGATAGATTAGGTAATGCTCAATATATTACTAGAATTGGTTTAATGATCTCTGAAAATGAGACAGATGTTTTAGATAATTCAAAAGAAGCATGGTTAAATGATGCTTCATGGCAACCATTAAGAAAAGCACTTGAAGATTCATTTGTTTTAGAAGATTGGTTTGAGTTACATATGGTTCAAAATATAATTATGGATGGATTTATTCAACCACTATTTTTTAATGTGTATGAACAAGAATTAAATGCAAGAGGTGGAAGTGCACAAGGAATGATGAGTGAATTTATTACAACTTGGTATGAAGAATCATCTAAGTGGACTGATAAAACTATTGAGGTTGCATCATCTGAGTCAGAAGAAAATGCTCAGTTATTATCTTCTTGGGCAATAAAATATATTGAAATCATGGAAGAAGCAACTTTAGCCTTAGCAAAAAATATTGTTGAAAATCCTACTTCTACAGTTGCAACAATTAAAGAAAATTTAATTAACCGTTTAAATAAAAACGGTCTAAAAGTATAGGAGATACTATGTCACAAAATAATGTAATGTTAGTTCTTCAAGCAAATGAAGAAGCACGTCCTATGGTTGAAGCAATACAAAAAGACAACCAAGATGCAATTGTTGAAAATCAGCCTGCAATGATAAAAATAACATCTCCTGGAAAGTTAGTCATAAAAGCTGAAACTATGGAAGAAATTATTGGACGAGAATGGGATCCTCAAGAACTTCAACTTGTTTTGATTTCACTTGCAGGTAATGTTGATGAAGATTATGATCATTTTACAATCTATTGGGATAACTAGGAGCAAACAATGACTATGAACACTAAAAATAGAAAAAAACGTTTAAATATGAAAGAAAAATATAAACATATGACAAGACTTGGTTGGGAAACTAGCTACCAAGATATGGATAAAGTTTTTCCTTATGATAATTATGAAGGTATTAAAATTCATGATTGGGAAGCTTGGGAAGACCCATTTAGAATGACAATGGATTCTTACTGGAAATATCAAGGTGAAAAAGATAAAAAGTTATATGCAATTATTGATGCTTTTGCTCAAAATAATGCTCAAAAAAATATTACGGATGCAAGATATGTATCTGCATTAAAATTGTTTTTAACTGGTGTTTCACCATTAGAATATCAAGCTCATAGAGGTTTTGCACATGTTGCAAGAAATTTTAGAGGTGATGGTCCAAGAGTAGCGTGTCAAATGCAAGCAATTGATGAACTAAGACATGTTCAAACTCAAATTCATACTTTAAGCCATTATAACAAACACTTTAACGGATTTTCTGAGTTTGCACATTGGCATGATAGAGTTTGGTATCTTTCTGTTCCTAAATCATTCTTTGATGATGCAAGAACTGCTGGACCATTTGAATTTATGATTGCAATTGGATTTTCATTTGAGTATGTATTAACAAACCTTTTATTTGTACCATTTATGAGTGGAGCTGCTTATAATGGAGATATGGCAACTGTTACATTTGGATTCTCTGCACAATCTGATGAAGCTAGACATATGACATTAGGTCTTCAAGCTATTAAATTTATGTTAGAGCAAGATCCAGCAAATGTTCCAATCGTACAAGGTTGGATTGATAAGTGGACATGGAGAGGTTATAAAGTTTTAGGGCTTGTATCAATGATGATGGATTATATGTTACCTGAATCTCCACAGTCATGGAAAGAAGCATGGGAATTATATTTTGAAGAAAATACTGTTGCACTATTTAAAGATTTAGAAAGATATGGAATCAAAGTTCCTGATTGTGCAGGAACAGTTGCAGCTGAAAAAGATCATTTATCTCATCAAATTTGGATGACATTTTATACTCATGGAGCAGCAGCACCTTTCCATACTTGGTTACCTGATGAAAAGAAAATGGATTGGTTAAGTGAAAAATATCCAGATACATTTGATAAATATTATAGACCAGTATATGAACATTGGGCAAAATTAGAGAAAGAGGGTAAGAGATATTATTCAGAAATGTTACCCCAACTTTGTCAGACTTGTCAGATACCAATGCTTTATACAGAGATTGAAAAAGGTGAACCAACACAAATTGCCCATAGACATACTATCTTCAATGGTGAGAGATTTCATTTTTGTTCTGATCATTGTAAAGACATTTTTGAGAATGAACCTGAAAAATATACCCATGCGTGGATGCCTGTACAACAAATATTCCAAGGAAATTGTGGTGGGGCAACACTTCCAGAAGTTTTAGATTGGTATAAAGTTAAGTTTGGTACAGACAATTTAGATTATGTAGGGTCTGAAGATGAAGCTACATGGAAACAGTGGCATGGGCAAGAATAAGGAGATATTATGGCAGTTAAATCAATAGGAAAATATGAAGCGAAAATGATGGATGCAGTTGAAAACTTTCATGGGAATCAACTTGTTTATATAGGATGGGATAAACATAGGCTGATTAATTCAGCTATGGCTTTCCCTTTACCTCCACAAATGCCATTTGGGGCACTGTTAAGTGATGTAATGCCGATGTGTTATAAAGATCATCCAGATTTTGAACAGGTTGTTTGGGATGATTCTATTATTTGGAATTTAAATGGAGAATTATTTGTTCCAGATGTTGAAAAATCTTTACAAGATAATGGAATAGATCATAAATCAATTTTGAGATTTGAAACACCAAATCTTACAGGACTTAATGGCGTAGGAATGTAATATGAGTTATCAAGTAGAGATAGAGCCAACTGGTGATGTAATTGAGGTTCAAGATGGACAAACTATTCTTGATGCCGCATTAAGACAAGGTGTCTATATCCCACATGCTTGTTCTCATGGTTTATGTGGAACTTGTAAGGTTGAAGTTCTAGAAGGAGAAGTAGATTATGGTGCTGCTTCACCTTTTGCATTGATGGATATAGAGAAAGATGAAGGGAAATGTCTAGCTTGTACTGCAACGCCAATGGAAGATTGTGCGATTGAAGCTGATATTGACGAAGAACCAGATGCTAGAACAATTCCTGTACAGGATTTTATGGGAACAGTTGTTGAGGTAAAAGATTTAACGCCAAGAATTAAAGGAATTTTTATTGAATTAGATGAAGAGATTGATTTTCAAGCAGGACAGTATATTCAATATTATGTTCCTGGATTTGAAGAACCAAGAGCGTTTTCTTTGTGTAATTCATCAAATAATAAAAAAATTATTGAGTTAAATATTGCATTAGTTCCTGATGGTGAAGCAACACCTTGGATACATAAAAATGTAAAAGTAGGTGCAAGAAGGAAAATTGCTGGACCATATGGAAGATTTTTTGTACGAGAATCTGCAAATAAACCAATGATTTTCTTTGCAGGTGGTTCTGGACTTTCAAGTCCAAAATCAATGATTTTAGAACAACTTGAAAATGGAAGTACTCAACAAATACATCTATTTCATGGAGCAAGAAATCAAGAAGAACTTTATTATTCTGATATGTTTGAAAAATTGGCTGAAGAATATGAAAACTTTACATACGTTCCTGTGTTATCAGATAATGATTTAGAGAATTGGAATGGAAGAACAGGTTTTGTAAATGATGCAGCAAATGAGATATTTGAAAATGATTTTTCTGGTTCAAAGGCATATTTATGTGGCCCTCCACCAATGATTGATGCGTGTATTACAACTTTAATGAGAGGAAGACTTTTTGATAGAGATATATATACTGAAAAGTTTTTTTCTAAAGCGGATTTAAATAGTACAAGTGTTCAAAGTCCTCTTTTTAAATCAATCTAGGTTTTGAAATGGGCGAAAAAATATTCTTAATGACAATGGAAGGTTCTAATAAAGAGATTATTGGAACAAAAGATAAACACATCTTAGATGCTATGTTAGCTGTTGGAATTGATAAAGCTCCAAAAGGTTGCCATGGCGGAGGATGTGGTGTTTGTAAAATTAAGATAATAAAAGGAGAAGTTACTACTTTAACTCAAAGTAGAAAGTTCTTATCAGTAGAAGAAGAGAAAGATGGTCATGTACTTGCATGTAGAGCATTCCCTCTTTCAGACTTAGAGTTTGAATTTATTGGAAAACCTAAATGTAAAGTTAATGAAAAGAAAAAATACGGATTTGTATAAAAGGAAAAACTATGGGAATTATGAGAATAGGACATATAGATATTAATGTAATTGATATTGAAGTATCAAAAGCATATTACACAAAAGTAATGGATATGAGAATCACTCATGAGGCTGCAGATGGAAAAGTCTATTTAAAATGCTGGGATGAGTGGGATAAATATTCTGTTGTTTTAACGCCAAATGATAGTGCAGGAATGAATAATATTGCATACAAAGTTGAAAAAGATTCTGATTTAGATGATTTAAAAACAAAGTTAGAAGCTTATGGCATTTCAGTAAATGATAGACCTGCTAATGAAGTAATTTTTTGTGGAAGAACATTAACTTTTAATCTTCCTTCTGGACATGAAATGATTCTTTATTCACAAAAAGATTTCATTGGTAAAGATGTTGGAACTCAAAATCCAGAACCATGGCCTGATGGAATGACTGGAGTAGGTGCTCATTGGTTAGATCATGCTTTATTAATGTGTGAACTTGATCCTGAAAATGGAGTAAATAAAGTTACTGAAAATACAAAATTAATGGAAGAAGTTTTTGATATGAAACTTGCAGAACAAGTTATGGTTGGTCCAAATGGTGATGTTCAGTTAGCAACTTGGCTAAGTGCTGGAAATACTCCCCATGATATTGCATTTGTTGGAGGTCCTGAAATGGGATTACATCATTTTGCATTTTTCTTAGATGATTGGGCAGATATTTTAAAAGCTGCAGATGTCTTATCTAAAAATGATGTAAAAGTAGATGTTACTCCACAAAGACATGGAATTACAAGAGGAAATACAATTTATTTCTTTGATCCATCAGGAAATAGAAATGAGACATTTGCTGGACTTGGTTATGCAGTTTATCCTGATATGCCAACAATTACTTGGACAGAAGATAAATTATGGAAAGGTATTTTCTATCATACTGCACAACCTGTTGAGTCTTTTACAACAGTATATACATAGGATTTGAAGTGAAAACATTTAATCACAATGATATATCTATGCAAGCAGCTTTTGCTGCTTGTAATGAAGCTGTGAAAAAAGCAGAAGAACTTAAGATAAAAATTAATGTAAGTATTTGTGATAGTGCTGGATTAGAACTAGCTTTTTTAAGAATGAATGGTTCATATATTCACTCAATTAATATTGCAAAAGATAAAGCATATACTAGTGCAAGTTTTGGGTTTAGTACTGCTACTTGGACAGATATTTTTAAGGAAGCTTCACACTTAGAACAAGGATTTTCTAATAGAGATAGACTAATACCTTTTGGTGGAGGTCTACCTATTATGAATGAAAATGAACTTATAGGTGCAATTGGAGTTTCTGGAGGAACAGAGGAAGAAGATATTATTTGTGCGCAAGCAGGAATAAATAAAATAGTATAAATAAAATTTAGGAATACATATGAAAAAAGTACAACATTATATAAATGGACAATTTGTAGATTCACAATGTGGTGAATTTTTTGATAACTATAACCCAGCAACAAATGAGTTGATTTCAAAAGTAGCTTTAGGACGGGAATATGAAGTAAATGCGGCAGTTGAAGCTGCAAGAAAAGCATTAACTGGGGAATGGGGGCAAATGAAGTTAAATGACAGAATTGCTTTAATGTATGAAATTGCAAATGAAATGGATAAAAGATTTGATGATTTCTTAGAAGCTGAAACTCTTGATACAGGTAAACCATACTCTATTGCCAGACATATTGATATTCCAAGAGGAGCTGCAAACTTCAAAGTATTTGCTGATACCATGAAATCAGTTGCAGATGAAGCATATAGAATGGATACACCAGATGGCAAAACTGCAATGAACTATTCAATGAGACAGCCAAAAGGTGTTATTTCTGTTATTTCTCCTTGGAATTTACCACTTCTTTTAATGACTTGGAAAGTTGGCCCCGCTCTAGCTTGTGGTAATACAGTTATTGTAAAACCTTCTCAAGTAACTCCTACAACAACATCACTTTTAGGTGAAGTAATGTCTAAAGTTGGAATTCCTGATGGAGTTTATAATGTAGTACAAGGAAAAGGGTCTATTACTGGGAATTTAATTACTGCTCATAAAGATATTGATGCTATTACTTTTACAGGTGAAACTGTAACAGGTGAAAAAATTATGAAAGAGTGTTCTGTTGGTGTTAGGGATGTTTCTTTGGAACTTGGTGGTAAAAACCCTGCAATTATCTTTGAAGATTGTGATATGGATAAAGCAATTACTGAAACAACAAGATCAGCCTTTGCAAATTCTGGACAAGTGTGTTTAGGTACAGAAAGAGTTTATGTACAAAGACCAATTTTTGATAAATTTGTCAAAAGATTAAAAGAGTCTGCTCAAAATTTAAAACTTGGAGTTCAAAATGATGAATCATCAGATATGGGTCCATTAGTAAGTGCAGCACATAGAGATAAAGTTTTATCATATTATGAAACAGCAGTTGCTGAAGGTGCAAATGTAGTTTTAGGTGGAGGGACTCCTACAATGACAGGTAACTTAAAAGATGGTTATTGGGTTGAACCAACAATTTGGACAGGCTTAAGTGAAGATGCAACGGTTGTAAAAGAGGAAGTATTTGGACCTTGTTGTCATGTTCAACCATTTGATACAGAAGAAGAAGTTATAAAAATGGCAAATAATTCTCCATATGGTTTAGCTTCTACAGTATTTACTGAAAATCTAGATAAAGCTCATAGAGTTGCAGGACAGATTGATTCAGGAATTGTATGGATTAACTCATGGTTTTTAAGAGATTTAAGAACACCATTTGGTGGGATGAAAGGTTCTGGAATTGGACGTGAGGGTGGTCATCACTCTTTAGAATTCTATACAGAGCTAAAAAATGTATGTATAAAGATGTAAGGACAAAATGATGGAAAAAGCAAAAATTGAAAAATATGGTAATGAATTATATGAAGCTTTAAAATCTAACACAATGATTGAACCTATTACTTCAAGAGAATCAGATATTACAATTGAAGATGCCTACGCAATTCAAGACGTGTTTATCAAAAGAAGAATAAAAGATGATGGTGTAAAAGTTATTGGTAAAAAAATTGGTGTTACATCAAAAGTTGTAATGGATATGTTAGGTGTTCATCAGCCAGATTTTGGATATCTTTTATCTGATATGATTTATTCTGATGGTGATGAAATAGATGTTACAAATAAAATGATTCAACCAAAAGCAGAGGGTGAAATTGCCTTTGTTCTAAAAGAAGATTTAATGGGACCAGGGGTTACAACGGCTGATGTTTTAAGAGCAACAAAATTTGTGATGCCTTGTTTTGAAATTGTTGATTCTAGAATTAAAGATTGGAAAATAAAAGTACAAGATACAGTTGCAGATAATGCTTCTTGTGGATATATAGTATTTGGAGGACAAGGTGTTAATCCTAGAGATGTTGATTTGACAACTTGCGGTTTAACATTAGAAGCGAATGGAGAATTATTACATACAGGAGCAGGTGCCGCTGCTCTAGGAAGTCCTGTAAATGCAGTTGCCTGGCTTGCAAATACTTTAGGCTCTTTTGGAGTTGGTCTAAAAGCTGGTGAGGTAATACTTTCAGGAGCTTTATGTGCGATGGTTACGATTAAACCAAATGATAATATGACTATTAATGTAGGTGGAATTGGTTCTGCTTCTTGTAGATTTGTGTAAATAGTGCAAAGGATAACTTGTTATCCTCTTTAGGATTTGTTTATTTAGGTGAAATTTATTTTCACCGTTAAAAGAAATAAAAAGAATAAAAGGTCCCTTCAAAATAGGGACTATTTTTAAGGAATTAAGTATGAAAATTAACTGCGCATTAATTGGATCTGGAAATATAGGAACAGATTTAATGTATAAACTTCAAAGAAGTGAGATTTTAAACCCATTATGGATGGTAGGAATTGATCCAGAATCTGATGGATTATTAAAAGCAAAAGAAGCTGGAATGAAAATTACTTCTGATGGTGTAGATGGATTATTAGAATATATTGAAGATGATGGAGTAATGATTGCTTTTGATGCAACATCAGCTTATGTTCATGGTGAGAATAATAGAAAACTAAAAGAAAAAGGTGTAATGGTTATAGATTTAACACCTGCTGCAATTGGGCCATTTTGTGTTCCTTCTGTAAATATGAAAGAGTTACTTTCTAAAAATGAACAAAATGTAAATATGGTTACTTGTGGAGGGCAAGCTACTATTCCAATGGTAGCGGCTGTATCTGCTGTTCAAGCTGTTGAATATGGCGAGATTGTTGCAACAGTTGCTTCAAAATCAGCAGGTCCAGGAACAAGGGCAAATATTGATGAGTTTACAGAGACTACTAAACTAGGTATAGAAAAAGTTGGTGGTGCAAAACTTGGTAAAGCAATTATAATTTTAAATCCTGCTGAGCCACCTTTAATGATGAGAGATACTGTTCACTGTTTAACAGTTGATGACCCAGATGAAGAAGCTATTACAAAATCTGTAAATGAGATGATAAGTGAAGTTCAAAAGTTTGTACCAGGCTATAAATTAAAAAATGGTCCAGTATTTGATGGAAAAAAAGTATCTATCTTTTTAGAAGTTGAAGGTTTAGGAGATTACTTACCAAAGTATGCGGGTAATCTAGACATTATTACAGCTGCCGCAACAAATATTGCAGAGCAAATGGCTGAACAAATAAAAGCAGGAGCATAATTATGGATTTAAGAGGAAAAAAAGTAACTCTTCATGATATGTCATTAAGAGATGGAATGCACTCTATTAGACATCAGTTTACATTAGAACAAATGACAAAAATGTCAATGGCTATGGATGAAGCGGGTGTTCCTATGATTGAGGTGACTCATGGAGATGGCTTAGGAGGAACTTCACTTAATTATGGTTTTGGTTTACATAGTGATGAAGAGTGGTTAGATGCTGTTGTTCCTAATGTAAAACAAACAAAAGTATCTGCTCTTTTACTTCCTGGTATTGGAATTGTAAAAGATTTAGAACGAGCAGTAGAACATGGAATTTCAACTGTTAGGGTTGCAACACATTGTACTGAAGCTGATTGTTCTCAACAACATATCACAAAAGCTAAAGAGATGGGCTTAGATACAGTTGGTTTTTTAATGATGGCACATATGGTTGACGAAAAAAGAATTGTTGAAGAAGCTAGAAAGATGGTTTCATATGGTGCAAATTGTATTTATGCAACAGATTCTGCTGGATATATGTTACCAGATATGGTTAGTGCAAGAATAGGGGCTTTGAAAAAAGAGTTTGGAGATGAAATTGAAATTGGATTTCACGGTCATAATAATATGTCTATGGGTGTTGCTAATTCTCTGGCTGCAATCGAATCAGGGGCAACTAGAATTGATGCTTCACTAGCAGGATTTGGAGCAGGTTCTGGAAATACAGCAATGGAAGTTTTAGTAGCTGTTTTAAATAGAATGGGTGTTGAAACTGGAATTGATTTAAATAAAATTGAAGATGCAGCTGAAGATATCGCTTTACCAATTATGGGGAAACCTACAAGAATTTCTAGAGATTCTTTAACTCTTGGATATGCAGGTGTTTACTCTTCTTTTTTACTTTTTGCACGTCGTGCTGAAGCAAAATATGGAATAGATACAAGAACTATTTTAGAAGAACTAGGTCGAAGAGGAACTGTTGGTGGTCAAGAAGATATGATTGAAGATTTAGCATTAGATATGGCAAAAGAGCAAGGATTAATATAATGGCATTAGATAAAGCAACAATAGAAAAGCTAGCTAAGCATTGTGAAGATGCTGAGGTTCAGGCTTATGAGATTACAAAGATAACTGATGATTATCCTCAAATGACATATGAGGATGCATATGATATCCAATGGAAAGCAAGAGCTAATAAAGAAGCTAGAGGTACAAAAATAGTTGGTATGAAAATGGGTCTAACTTCTCAAGCTAAGATGAAACAAATGGGAGTTGAAAATCCTTGTTATGGATATTTAGCAGATTATTTTGCTTATGGTGATGGAGCAGAAATTAAGATTGATGAGTTAATTCATCCTAAAGTAGAAGCTGAAATTGCTTTTATTTTAAAAGATGATTTATCAGGCCCTGGGTGTCATATTGGAGATGTTTTAGCTGCAACTGATTTTGTTATGCCTGCAGTTGAAATTATTGATTCTAGATATAAAGATTTTAAATTTGATTTAAAATCAGTTATTGCTGATAACTCTTCGTCTTCTAGATATGTAACTGGTGGAAGAATGAGAGATATAAAAGACTTAGATTTAAAAACTCTAGGTGTTGTTATGGAAATAAATGGTGAAGTAGTTCAGCTTGGAGCTGGAGCTGCTGTTCTTGGTCATCCTGCAACATCAATTGCTATGTTAGCAAATATGATGGGTGAAAGAGGTGAAGTTTTAAAAGCTGGTACTTATATTCTTTCAGGTGCAATTACTGCTGCAGTGGGAGTAAAAAAAGGTGATAATGTAACTGTGAAATTTCAAGATCTTGGTTGTTTAACAATGAAGTTTGTATAAAGGAATCCTATGCCAATTGCAACAATAAATATAATTGAAGGAAGATCTGATGAAAAAAAAGAGGATCTTATTATAAAAGTAACTCAAGCTATTCATGAATCAATTGATGCTCCTATTGAATCAATAAGAGTGATATTAAACGAGATGCCAAAACAACATTTTGGAATAGCTGGTAAAAGTATAAAAAAGTTAGGTAAATAGTATATTAAAACTAAATATATTTGATGAAAAAAGGAATAAGATGGAAAACCCAGAAATAGCACATAGTATAAAAACTGGAAACTTTAAAACAAATTATCATGATATGGGAAGTGGCGAAACAGTAATATTTATTCATGGCTCAGGACCAGGTGTTTCTGCTTTTGCAAACTGGAGATTATGTATGCCAGATTTATCTGAAAACTTTAGAGTACTTGCCCCTGATATGGCTGGTTTTGGTTTTACTGAAAGGCTAGAAAATTCAAGTTATAATATGGATGTTTGGGTTAAACAAATAATCGATTTAATGGATGCCTTAGATATCAAAAAAACAAATCTTGTTGGAAACTCATTTGGTGGTGCTTTAGCATTATCTTTAACGATTAAATATCCTGAAAGGTTTAAAAAAATTGTACTTATGGGATCAATGGGTGTTGAATTTGAATTAACAGCAGGACTTGATCAAGCTTGGGGTTATACTCCAAGTTTAGAAAACATGAAATCTTTACTTGATACTTTTGCATATAGTAGAGTTTTAGTAACAAATGAGTTAGCAAAGTTAAGATATGATGCAAGTATACGTCCAGGTTTTCAAGAGTCATTTTCTTCAATGTTTCCAGCTCCTAGACAAAATTCGGTTAGAGATATGGCAAGTAAAGAAGAAGATATAAAGAAAATTGATAAAGATGTATTGATTATTCATGGAAGAGATGATAAAGTTATTCCTTTTGAAAACTCTATAAGGTTACATAGTTTAATCCAAAAATCTCAATTACATGGATTTGGGGAGTGTGGACATTGGAGTCAAATTGAACACAAAGATAGATTTAATAAAATAGTAAAAGATTTTTTTATGGAGTAAAGATATGAATTACATTATTCTAGGTGCTGGTGGAATTGGGTCTTATTATGGTGCAAAACTATTAGAAACAGGACATAATGTAATTTTTATTGCAAGGGGCAAACATTTAAAGGCATTAAAAGAAAATGGTTTAAATTTGTCCCATCCAACTTTTAAGTTTAATAAAAAAGTTTTGGCTTTTAGTTTGGATGAAATAAAACTAAATAATCTTCCTCAAATAGATGCAATAATTTTAACTACAAAATCAACTACAACTAATAATGTTGCAAAAGATTTATCCAAAATTTTTAATGATAATCAAAAATGTCCCTTTATTGTTTCTTTACAAAATGGTGTTGAAAATGAAGATATTTTATGTAACTATTTTCCAAAAGATAAAATAATAGGAGCACTTAGTAGAAAAATAGGAGCTCATATTGTAAAACCTGGTTATATTGAAGCTACAGGTATTGTAGAGACAATAATTGGTACTTTAGAAAAAACTTCTAGTAATAAAATATTTTTACAGAACTTTTCATCAGAAATTAAAAAATCAGGTATTTTATGTGAAGTTACAGATAATATAAAATTAGAGTTGTGGAAGAAATTGATTATTAACAATGGTGTAAATGCTATATGCGCTTTATTAGAAATAAAAACTGGTGTTTTAATGCATAATAAAAAGTTATCTCAAATTGTATATGGATTGATGGAAGAAACAGCAAGTGCTGCAAAGGCTGTAAATATAGTTATTGAGAAAGAGGATATTAAT
Organism: Arcobacter sp. LA11; assembly: GCF_001895145.1. Taxonomy (NCBI): domain Bacteria; kingdom Pseudomonadati; phylum Campylobacterota; class Epsilonproteobacteria; order Campylobacterales; family Arcobacteraceae; genus Arcobacter; species Arcobacter sp. LA11. The sequence goes on from NZ_BDIR01000011.1 coordinate 16,415, forward strand.
CTAATGTTTGAATTAATAAGAAATTTTGATTCGATTAAACCTTCAATGTTAATAGATAAAGAATTCAAAAGGCCTCTTGAAATTGATGAGATATGTGGAGTTGTTATAAAATATAATGAAATGCAAGGATTTGATTCTCCATATACAAGAACAGTAGCTAGTATATTAGAATTTACTTATAATCTAAAATAGTGAGAATAAAAGAAGAGCTGAAAAGCTCCTCTTTATTAGAATTTATAACTTAAATAAATTCTTGTTGTATCTGTGTCTTCTTTAAAAACTTTCTCTGTTTCTACGTGTTCATAATTTACTTTTAACAGAAAATTTTTATAAAATGGGTATATTATCATAGCTCCAACAGCATCTACATCTCCTAAAGCATGAGTTTTTGAGGCAGAATGTCCTGCATAGGCAATAACTGTTGAATTTGCAATTGGCGCAATAATACCTCCTACAATAGTATCTGTATCAGCTCTAACAGGTACTCCTCCTCCATGAACTGGCATGGCTGTAAATGGAGTATCAGATGTCCCTGCTCCTGCACCTGTATATACAGGTGCATGTTTATCCGTGCTTGAAGTATATGCAGCTATATATGCAAGTTTTCCAATTCCTAATGGACCCATTGCTTTTAATCCAAATAATTTACCATCTTGTGCATCAGAAGCCTGTGTTTTATCTGTTGAAGTTAAAACTTGCGCTGAGATATTGTGACCAGCAATTACATAATCGGCTTGTAGATATAATGCCTCTTTATCAGAAGCTGATGTTTGACCATTTTCTTTTAAATATTGGGCTTGTAATGTAAGGTCTTTAATAGAAGTATTTTTAGCATAAATAGTATATGCTCCATCTTGAAATTTATCAAAATCTCCAGTGTCTCCTATAGAATTAGTTTTTCCTTGATATTTATTTATATAACCTGCAACTAAAGTTGTATCAGGAATATCTGTGTTTGTTAAAACATAAGCTTCAAAAGAATCTTTTAAAATTGATTCAGAAGATTTTCCATCTATTGCCGTACTTACCAGAGGTGTATAGATATATTGCCTACCAGCTTTTAAACTTGTTTTTGAAATTGTATAATCAATATATGCTTCTGATAAAACTGCACCAGATGCATCTAAATCATTTGCAAAAACATTACTATTATTTTTATCATCTATAATAGAAGATGTCTGAAAAGTAGCCCCTGCTTTAAAACCATAAAAATCACCTGTTATGATACCTAAACTACCACCAACAGCCGTAATATTATCTGATTTCTTATTTCCTAGGAAATTTGAGTTTGAGTATTCTGCTTTAATCTCACCTTTTACTTTTGAGTTTGAAAAAGCTTCTGACAAGTTCTGTGCATTTACTGAGCTTATTAGAGCTAGAGAAGTAACTAAACTTAACTTTACAATTTTTTTCATTTTATTCCCTTAATTATGTGATTTTCAAAAGAAATCTCTTCTTCAATAGAAATTCGCAAAATATCAAAGAAGAAATCTATTTAGAGTTTTCATATATAAATATAATTAAATGAAATCGCATTTTAATCGCGAATTGAATAAAATAACTTAAATGGCTTATCTTTAATATATGATTAATTATTTAGTTCTAAAAATACACAAGAAAAATACTAATTTATTATTATATAAAAACTATAGTTTTATAATTATAAAAATTTAAAAAGGATACTTTTGAAAACTTTTTTACTTCACATTCTCTTTTCTATATATGCAAGTGCACATTTCTTAGCATTTATTCCAACAACGGATAATATAAAGGATGATTCTCCTAAAATAAACTTTGACATGATGTTTATGCATCCTTTTGAGCAAACTGGTATGACAATGGAAAAACCAATAGGTCTCTTTTTGGATAAGAAAGAGCTTCCTTTAACTTCTGTAAATAAATATAATCATAAGGCATGGAGTAGTAGTTATACTTTTAAAAAGCCAGGTGTTTACCAATTTTATGTAAAACCTACTCTTTATTTTGAACCTAGTGAAGAGAAGTATATCTCTCATGTTCCAAAGGTAATAATAAGTGCTTTTGGAAGAGAAGATGGTTGGGATGAACCTGTAGGTTTAAAGTATGAGATTATTCCCTTAGTTAAACCTTTTGGAGTTTACAAAGGAAATCTCTTTCAAGGTAAAGTTTTACATAATGGAAAACCTGCTTCAAATGTAGAAGTAGAAGTTGAATTATATAATACTTTTGGATTAAAAACCCCTAGTGATGCACATATAACACAAGTTGTTAAAACTGATGATAATGGCATTTTTTCTTTTGTTATGAATCATAAAGGTTGGTGGGGATTTGCTGCACTGATAGAAGAGGGTGAAGAAGAGTATAAAGGTAAAAAATATCCTATTGAAAATGGTGCGTTACTTTGGATAAAGGCTTACTAACATAATGCATATTTCGGACGGGATTTTATCAAGTGAAGTTGTTATTACTTCATCTGTTATTGCTATTGGGTTTGTTTTATATTCATTAAAAACAATTAAGAATAATAATATTGCTATTATAGCAGCAATGGGGGCTATATTTTTTATAGCTTCCTTTATTCATATCCCTTTAGGTCCTACTCAAATTCATTTGGTTCTTTTAGGTGTGATTGGAATAGTACTAGGCTCTTCAGTATTTTTAAGTATTTTAATAGCTTTATTATTACAAGCTACACTTTTAGGTTATGGTGGATTAACTTCTCTTGGTTCAAATTTATTGATAATGGCTCTACCTGCTTTTTTAATATATTTAATTACAAAAAATGGTTTATTAAATTTTTTAAGTCAAAAAATGAAATATTTTTCGATAGGTTTTTTAGCCGTATTTTTATCTACAATTTTTTTAGCACTTATTTTAGCTTTATCAAAAGATGAATATTTATATGCTTCATATACGATAATATTTGCAAACATTCCAGCTATGATAATAGAAGGTTTAATTACTCTATTTTTAATTAATTATTTGAAAAAATCTATGCCTACTCTTTTAGATGAAGTAAATTTATGAGAATAGTATTTCTGTCTTTTCTTTTAGTAAATATTTTATTTGCCCATAAATTAAACCTATTTTTATTTGAAGAAAATAATGAAATACGTATTAGTTCTTATTTTGCTTCAGGAACACCATGTAAAAATTGTAAGGTAGATATATTTAATGAAAAAAAAGAACTCTTAAGTAGTGTTAAAACTGATAAAAATGGTGAATATATTATAAAAAATGTTGAACCAAAACTATTTATAAAAGTTGAAGCAGTTGGTGGTCATGCTGTTGAGAAAAAGTTTGAACTTAAAAATATAAAATCTAAGCAAGATATAGAAGATATTAAACCAGAAAATAGTTTTTTACAATCTATTTTTGCAATTTTATTGATTGCAATAATTTTTTTAGTATTAAAAAGAATAAAAAAATGAGTAAATTTAATTCTTCAGTTCTTTTAGTATCAGCTTTTTTATATTCAATTTTTATTAGTTTTAATAAGATTGAAATTTTATATTTCTTTCCTATAATCTTTGTTGCTTTTTGTGAATATAAAATTATCTTAGAAGTATTAAAAAAATTATTGTTTTTAAATTTATTTATTTTAATGATTTTTGTAGTTCTTTTAATACAAAGTTCACTAGAAGAGGCTCTAAATATATATATTAGAACAAATATGATTATTTTGTTTAATCTGTTTTTATTTTCCCATTCGAGTGGTTATGATATTGTTAGAGCATTAAATGAACTTAGGTTTCCTAAAAAGTTTGTAAGTTCAGTATATTTTACATTAAAGATGATACAAACATTGACTGATGAGTTAAAAAAAATACGACAAACTTTACAAGCTAGAGGTTTTAAATCTTCTACCTCTCTTTTTACTTATGAGACATATGGAAATCTATTTGGTCATATTTTTGTAAAATCTATTAAAAAAGCAAATGCAATGCAAGATTCTTTTGCTCTTAGAGGTTTTCATGGAAGAATTTATTTAATCAATAATTCAAAATTGTCTCTTTATGATTTGACTTTGATATTTTTGGTTTGTATGTTATTTGTAAAAAAGGCAGTAGTATGAGTTGTTCAATTAATTTAAAAGAGGTCTCTTATGAAACAAATAAAGAGATTTTTAAAAATGTAACACTAAATGTTTCCCATGAAGAGAAAGTAGCAATTGTAGGAGCAAATGGAAGTGGTAAGAGTTCTTTATTAAAAATTGTTGCAGGTCTTATGAAACAAAAAGATGGAGAAATTTTTTTATTTCATAATGAAATGAAGAAATTAAATGATTTTAAAGAGTTTAGAAGTGATATTGGATATCTTCCTCAAGATGTTAGTGATCATTTTTTATGTCCAACTGTTATTGAAGATGTGATGTTTGCTCTTCGTGCAAAAGGTATAAAAAAAGATGAAGCATATACTAAATCTTGTGCTATTTTAGATGAACTTGGAATTCTACACTTAGAAAATAGAAATATATATGATTTAAGTGGTGGAGAGCAAAAAATTATTGCACTTGCTGGTATTTTGATTACTCAACCAAGAATTTTACTTTTAGATGAACCTACTAATGCACTTGATGAAGATGCTGAAGAAAAAATTATTAAGATATTAAATTCTATAAAAAAATCTATGATAATAGTTTCTCATCATAAGACATTTATAGATAGATTAGCTCCTACAATTTATAAACTTTCTGCAAGAGGTTTAGATAAAATTAATTAAAGTTTAACTTTAAACTTAGAGTTATTTTAATTGATTTTGGCATTATAATAATATTTAAAGATGCTTATAATAAGTCTTTCAAGAGATAAAAGATAAAAAATAAATAATTTTTATAAGATTATTTCAGTATAAAAAAGATAGTTTAAAATTATTAAATAACTTCAATTAATCCACAATATTTATACGATTTAATTGTATAAAATAGCACTAGAATAGCATTTTAGAGTTAATTTTGAAATTCATTAGATTTTCTTAAAATTAGCTAAAAATAATTAAAAGTTTTAAGATTATTTTAATTATTTTTATGTAAACATATTCTAGAACAATAACTTTAAGGAGTAACTGATGGGAAAATTAATGAAACTAGGGGCAGCTTTATTACTTGGTGGAGCAACTTATGCATTTGCACTTACAGCTGATGAAGTAAAAGCACATGTAATGGCAGGAAAAGCTTATTGTGACGAAGTGGGTGTTGCAAAATGTGTTGAAGAAATCGGTAAAAAAGGTGGAAAATTTGATAAAGGTGAGCTATACATTTGGGCAAATGATTTTGACGGTGTAATTACAGGTCATCCAAAAAAACCTATTGCTGGGAAAAATTTATATAGATATAAAGATAAAGCTGGTAATCAATTATTTAAAAACTTTATTGATGTAGTAAAGGCTGATGGTCAAGGTTGGAGTGATTATGTATGGGCTCATCCTGTAACTAAAAAACAAGCGCCTAAATCATCATTTGTAATTGGAATTGGTGAAAATCAATTAATTGGTGCAGGTTATTATAAATAAAAATCTCAAATAAATCCTTGATGAATTAATCAAGGGTTTATTAAAATTATATTGGCTAAAATAAGTATATTACGTGTATTTATTTTATTTAATATCTAGATAGGATCCCACATGTTAGCTTTAAACAATATGAAAATAGGTAAAAAACTTATAATAGCTCCCGCTATTGCTGTTTTATTCTTGATAGTCTTAGCAATCTTTTCAAATAATGCTTTAAAATCAGATAGAGAAACTTTAAATGAAATTGTTGAGATAAAGTTTGAACTATATAAGGCAAGTAGTAGATTACTTATTGATGTTGATTTATATAATTCTGTAATGTATAAAGTATTTAGTTTTGCAACAGGTGGATATGAACAATCACAAATTGATGAACAACTTGTATTGTTAGATAAAGTTGGAAAGCAGATGGAGAAAGATTTAAAAATCTTATTATCTGCAAAAGGTACGGATGCTAAAGTTAAAAAGATTTTAAAACAAGTTGAAAAAAATGAAAAAGAATACCTAGGTGCGGTAGCAGATGCCCTTGATATGCTAACAGTTGATGTAGGTATGGCAACTCCAATGCTTTCAGTTACAGATGAGGTATTTTCATTATTAAATAAAGATTTAAAAAATATTAATAAAATTGCTGATGATGAAAATAAAATGAGTTATCAAAAAGCATTAAATAAAATTGATAGTACTTTAAATACACTTTATGTTTTAATGGCTGTTGCTTTTATATTATGTTTTGTAATTATTACAGCTGTTACAAATTCTATAAAAACACCTTTAAATAAATTCCAAAATGGCTTACTAGAATTTTTTAAATATATGAATAAAGAGACTTCAGAAGCAAAACTTCTTGATCTTGGTACAAAAGATGAATTAGGAGAAATGGCAGAAGCTGTAAATAATTCTATCTTGGCTATTAAAGATGGAATAGAAAAAGATAGAAGCTTAGTTGATAGTGCAATTTCTTGTGCTAATGAAGCAAAAAAAGGATTCTTAAATGCAAGAATAGAAGGTAATACATCTAATCCTTCTTTAAATGAACTAAAAGATGTTATTAATGAAATGCTAGTAGAAATCGAATCTAATATTAAAAATGCAATGAGCGTATTATCACGATATACTCAATATGATTATAGACCAGAAGCTTGCTTAGAAGGTTTAGATGGTGATTTAAGAGCGCTGTGTTCAGATGTGAATAATGTTGGACAAGCAATTACTAGTATGTTAGTTGAAAATAAACAAATAGGATTAATATTATCATCAAATTCTGATAAACTATCAAGTAATGTAGATAATTTAACAAGTTCTGCAAACAGTCAAGCCGCATCACTTGAAGAGACTGCTGCTGCGATTGAAGAGATTACTGCAAATATGCAAAATAGCTCGCAAAACATTGCTCAGATGACCAATTATGCAAATGATGTATCAAATTCAGTTTCAATTGGACAAGATCTTGCTTCTAAAACTGCTTCATCAATGGATGAAATTAATGAGCAAACGCAAGCAATTGCAGATTCAATTACTGTAATTGATCAAATTGCTTTCCAGACAAATATTCTTTCTTTAAATGCTGCAGTTGAAGCTGCAACTGCAGGTGAAGCAGGAAAAGGATTTGCAGTTGTTGCACAAGAAGTTAGAAATCTAGCTGCACGTTCAGCGGAAGCTGCAAAAGAGATTAAAGATTTAGTTGAAAATGCGACAGAAAAAGCAAATGGTGGAAAATCAATTTCTACTGATATGATTGCAGGTTACGATAAACTAAATAACAATATCCATAATACTTTAGAATTAATTAATAGTGTTTCTGAATCTTCAAAAGAACAATTTGATGCTATGGAACAAATCAATGATACGGTTAATAACCTTGATCAAGTTACTCAACAAAATGCACAATCTGCTGGCGAAGCAAATAAAGTTGCAAGAGAAGTAAATGAAATTGCAGTACAAGTAGTACAAAAAACTGATGAGAAAGAGTTTGAAGGTAAATAAAATTCTAAATTTTTTAGAATTTGACTAAATTTAACTTCAAAGAAAATTTTTTTTATTATAATCTATTCTTAGAAAGGATGGATTATGATAAATTATAAAAAAGCTACAAAAGAAAACATTCCTTCAATATTAGATTTACAAGCAAAAAATTTAGTTACAAACTTAAAAGAGAATGAAAAAGAGGATGGTTTTGTAACTACTCCTTTTACAGTAGAGCAACTTGAAAACTTAATAGCTCTTGATGGAGTATTTATAGCTATAAAAGATGAAAAAGTTGTCTCATATGTTATGTGTGCTTCTTGGCAGTATTGGGTTGCTTGGCCTATGTTTGAATACATGGCTAGTTTTTTAGATACTTTAGAATATAAAAATCAAAAACTTACTATGGATAATTCATATCAATATGGACCAATTTGTGTTTCTAAGGATTGTAGAGGAAGTGGAGTATTTGAAAATATTTTTGAATTTGCAAGATTTGAGATGAGTAAGAAATATCCTATTCTTGTGACATTTATAAATAAAATAAATACAAGGTCGTATGAAGCTCATGTTAGAAAACTGGGACTTGAAGTTATAACAGAGTTTGAATTTAACAATAACAATTTTTATGAATTGGTTTATGACACATCAAAAAAACTGGAAATAAAATGAAAAAAATAGGAATGTTAGGTGGAATGTCTTGGGAATCAACATCTACATATTATAAGCTTTTAAATGAAGAAGTAAAAAATAGATTGGGTGGATTACATAGTGCAAAGATAATTCTTTCAAGTGTGGATTTTGAAGAGATTGAAAAATTTCAACATAGTGCACTTTGGGATGAAACTGCAGAAATATTGTCAAATGAAGCAAAAGCAGTTGAATTGGCAAATGCAGATTTTTTAATAATTTGTACAAATACAATGCATAAAGTAGCACCTCAAATAGAAAAGAATATAAATATTCCAATAGTTCATATTGCTGATGCTACTGGGGAAGCTTTGGTAAAAGATAGTATTAAAAAAGTTGCACTTTTAGGTACTAAGTTTACTATGACAGAAGCTTTTTATAAAGATAGAATAAAGCAGAAATTTGGGATAGAGGTAGTTATTCCAAATGAAAAAGAACAAGATATTATTCATGATGTTATTTATAAAGAGTTATGTTTAGGAAAATGTAATAAAAAATCTAGAGATGAATATATAAAGATTATTAAAAGATTAGAAAAAGAGCATGAGGCAGAAGGTGTTATTTTAGGTTGTACTGAAATTTCGATGCTTATTAAACAAGGTTATGTTGAAATACCAATTTATGATACTACAAAATTGCATGTATTAAGTGCTGTGGATTTTGCTTTAAAATAAGATGAAAAAAAATATTGATATTGTGATGTTAGGTGATTCAATTATTGGACGAGGAGAGTGGGATAAACTTTTATCAAAAGAACATCTTTTAAATTTGGGTATTGATGGAGATACAACTTTAGGAATATTAAATAGAATAGATTCTGTTGTAGAAGTTCTACCTCGAAGTGTTTTTTTCATGGCAGGAATAAATGATTTGTGTTCATCTATTCCTCTTGAAAAAGTTTTCAGAAACTATAAAAAGATATTAGAAACTTTAAAATCAAAAAATATCAATATTTTAGTTCAATTAACGCTTTTTACTGAAATGACAGCAATAAATAAAAAAGTAAAAGAATTTAACTTTTTAGTAAAAGAGTATTGTGAAAAAGAAGATTTAAGATATATAGATTTAAATCCAATTTTATGTGAAAGGGAGATATTAAAGGATTCATATTCTACTGATGGTCTTCATTTAAATTTTATTGCATATCATGTCTGGGCTAAAGAGATAAAAGATAATTCTTTTTTTCAATCAATTTAGCTATACTTCGGAAAATAAAAACATTTTGGAGAATTATGGATTTTAATAAATTAGATAATAACTTAAAAGAAGAGATACACTTTGAGATTTTGGCATTTGCAAATGCAATGGGTGGGAAAAACTTCTTTCTTAAGATGATTGAAGAAATTAGAGCTGAGAAACCAAATCCTTTATTAAATAAAACTGGAACATTTCATACTTCAAAAGCTAAAATAACGCTAAGTAAATCAATGTATAAAGATACTTTCTCTGTACTTTTTGATGCAATAAGAAGAGAAGATAGAAGTGGTGATATGCTTAATGGTATTGCACCTAAAGAGTATAAAGCTACTATGAATATGATGAGAGCTTTAGCTAAAGTAACTATTACTGCTGAATCTAAAGAAGAGACGGGTGGAACTTATGATTTTACTATTTTAGATACAAGTGAAGAGAAAAAAACAAAAGTAACATTTGTATTTAAAGCAATTTTCTTTTATCACCTTGATGAAGCAAAAAAAGCATTAGCTTTTAAAAGTGAGTAGTTTTATTTTAATTCAACAATAGGTTTTGTATCCTCTAATAAAACAACTGGTTCTATAAATGGTGCAAGGCTTAATATAAAATTTAAAATAGATATAATTGGTGTTGCATAAAAAAACTTCACTTTGTTATTGTAATGCCATAATCTATCCGCATATTGAAGTATCCTATAGCTAGTATCTCCAATATTATCATTGTTTTTATCAAAACCTGAATAATGATCCCAATAGTTTTCTTCTACGATATTTTTTGAAGTAGCATTTCCTCTAACACTTTTTACTACATCATCTATATTTCCAATTATGGTATTTCTTTTTATTAAATTTTGTTTTATGGCACCATGAAAATGAAAAGCTTCCATATTGTAACTTATTTCATTGTCTGTGATAAATCTTTTAATTGAAGTTTCATTATGTTTTGCATCTATATAAAAAGCTTTACTGTTGAACGTTACTACATTATCTTTAAATACAAAGTTTGAGACACCTTTAATTAAAATTCCAATACCAGCTTTTCCTATACTACTTTTTATCATATTATTTTTTACTGTGGTATCTTTTGCTCCACCAAATATTAGTCCTACAGAGTTAAACTGGAAATGATTATTATCGATTATATTGTTATTACTTTTTAGAAAATGTAAACCAAATCTAGATTTTTCTATATGATTTTGTGTGATTAAATTATTGTGTGAATAGGAAAATATAACATCTTTAGTATTATAGATTTCATTGTTTCTAATGATATTATTGTTGCTATAGTATAGTTTTAAAGCATTTCCTCTAAGACTGATTTCTAAGTCTTTTGATGTAATATAATTGTTTTCAATAATAGAATTTGTAACCATTCCCATATCTATGCCGTATAAAGAGTCTTTGATTGTACAGTTTAGAATTTTACTATTATTTGAATTAGATATTTTTATTCCGGCATCTCTTGCATCTAATCTGTTTCCACTTCCTTGAATAAGCAGATTTTTTAATATTACATTTGATGAGGTGATTTCTATCACACTGTTTTTATTTTCACCTTGAATAATTACATTTTTACCTTTTGCAATAATTGTAAGAGGTTTATTTATTTTAATATTTCCGTGATAAATACCATTTGGTAGTTTTAAAATAGAGTTTACTTCTGCATTATTTATTGCTTCTTGTAGAATATTAGCATTTGAAAAAGATATAAAAAAGGTAAATAACAGTAGTAATCTTCTCATATAATGTTCCAGAAAAATATTAATATTTTAACATTTTTATTTAGTTAAAAAATTGTCTTATGACAAGAATCAAAAATTTTTGCTATACTTTCAAAAAATAATAGGATATAAATTGATACGAGATCATAGAGAAAGAGATGATATAACTCCTGGATTAAAAGTGAAAATTGTATTGAAAAAAGACCAAAGAACTTCAAAACGTACTTTAGGTGTAGTAAAAAAACTTTTGACAAGTTCTAAATATCATCCAAGAGGAATTAAGGTGATGCTTGAAGATGGACAAGTTGGACGAGTTCAGGAAATAGTAGTATAAATGACACTTTATGTTGATGGTGATGCTTTTCCAAATCTTTTAAAACCAATTTTATTTAGAGCAATTGAAAGATTAAATCTAAAAACAATTGTAATCGCTAATAAAAAAATAAATATAGGACAATCTTCTTTTATAACTTATATGGTTGTAGAACAGGGAGCTGATGAAGCTGATAATAAAATTGTAGAACTACTAGAAGAAAATGATTTAGTGATAACTGCTGATATTCCGTTAGCTGATAGAACTATTTGTAAAAATGCACATGCAATAGATCATCGTGGAGAACTTTACACTCAAGATAATATAAAACAATATCTAGCAATGAGAAACCTTATGCAAGAAATACGTGATAGTGGAGAAGTTACAAAAGGTCCCGCTCCATTTTCACAAAAAGATGCACAAAGTTTTGCAAATCAATTAAATAAATTTTTGCAAAAATTTCAGAAAATTAAATAAATCAACTTTTTTTGAATTCTACTTCACAAACAACTTGTGCATGGTCACTTTGTAAGATTGAACCATCATGATTTTTTTGAAGATGTTCATCAAATATTTCATAGGAGATTATTTTAGCAATAAATTCTTTCTCTTTTTTGTTAAACTCTTTTGATACAAAAATATAGTCAATTACATTTCCATATCCTTGATAATAACTCGTAGCAGTTCTTTTTTTTTCTTTTTGTTCAGGATGAGGATTGTATATTTTTTTATTGAACAAATAATTTGCATCAAATAATATATGAGAATCTTTTTTAATCTTTTGATGATAGGCTTTATTTGTTAGGGCATCTATCGTAAGAGAAAATTCTTTATCATTTAAATCACATAAAAATATACTAGGTGTTTTTGTCTTTTTTATATCTTGAAATAAAGATGAAGCTTCACATAATCTTTGCTTTAATGCCATAGAATAATTTTTTTCTAAAGCTTCTTTTACTTTTTCTTTCTTTTGTTTTAATGTATGAGTTTTATTAAATAAGTACTCGTATTCATTTAATCTATTTGATTTTAGATGGCTTACATATACTGTTATTTGTTTTTTATTTGGAAGTTCTATTAAAGCTTTTATAGGTATTCTTGAAAATTTGAAATGACCTTCAATTTTATGATTTAGGATACTTCTGCCATGCACTGGAACTTTAAATGTTTCAATTATTGGGTGTTTTGAAGCTAGAGCAACAGCTGTGCTTACAAAAACTGTAGGGTTTTGTTTTGCAGTCTTAGCATTTTGTGCCATATAAAAATAGTCAAAGCCTAATTCTTTTACTAATTTTTCTAGCGCATCTTTTGAAAAAACTTCTTGAAAACCAATAATATCACAATCCATTTTTTGAATTTGATTTTTTAACCAAGTAGTTTTTTCTTCCCATTCAGTAGGTTTAAAAGTATCTTTTCTTGTATACCAAGAGAATGGAGGTTCTACGAACTGAAATAAGTTAAATGTGCCAAATCGAATAATCATAGTTTATTATAACAAAAGTTATTTTATTTTCAATAGTTTATTTAATGTGAGTATTCTTAACTTTTCTAGGCTTTCTATATAAAGCTTGTTTATTAAAAACAAGCTTTATATTTTGATTAAATAGCGCAAATTCTCTATTTTGTAATAAACTTACTATTTTTATTAGTGGCAATTTTGACTATACAAATATCACCTTGATTATTTTTTATAGTAACGAATTACTAAGAAAAAATAAATTAGGATCTACCTTCAAAAGTTTTGTTGATAATTTTATTCTGTCCCAATAGTTCCATCCCAAGTTACAATTGTACCATCATTTTTGTATGCGAGGAAAAAGTTTTCTGTAGAATATATTTTATTATATCCTAAATCTGTAGGTTCTTCCATTCCACCATATGCACCATCTCCCCAAGCAGAGATAGAACCATCTGCTTTTATTGCAGCAAAAGCTCCAACTGTTGAATAAACTTTTGTATATCCTAAATCACTAGGTGTATCGGTTCCTCCAAATATATTATTCCCCCAAGCAGAGATAGAACCATCTGCTTTTATTGCAGCAAAAGCACTATGATTAGAATAAACTTTTGTATACCCTAAATCACTAGGTGCATCAGTTCCTCCATATGCACTATCTCCCCAAACAGAAATAGAACCATCCGCTTTTAAGGCTGCAAAAGCACCAACTGTAGAATAAATATCTGTATAACCAGAATCAGTAGGCGCGCCAGTTCCTCCATTTATACTATTCCCCCAAGTAGAAATAGAACCATCTGCTCTCATTGCACTAAAAGCGCTATGATTAGAATAAACTTTTGTATACCCTGAATCAGTAGGAGCATTAGTTCCTCCATAAGAATTATGTCCCCAAACAGAAATAGAACCATCTGCTTTTATTGCTGCAAAAGCAGCTCTCGTTGAATAAATATTTGTATAACCAGAATCAGTAGGTGCGCCAATTCCACCATAAGAACTATTTCCCCAAACAGAAATAGAACCATCAGTTTTTATTGCAGCAAAAGCAGCTCTATTAGAATAAATTTTAGTATAACCAGAATCAGTAGGTGCGCCAATTCCACCATAAGAATTATGTCCCCAAGTAGAAATAGAACCATCTTCTTTTAATGCTGCAAAAGCAGTATATGTTGAATAAATTTTGGTGTAACCAGAATCAGTAGGCGCTCCAATCCCTCCAAAGTCAACATTTCCCCAAGTAGAAATAGAACCATCATTTTTTAACGCTGTGAATGCGAATCCATTAGAATATATTTTAATATATCCTGTATCATTAGGAGCTATTATTTCTCCATAATCAACATTCCCCCAAGTAGTTATTGAACCATCTTCGTTTAGGGCTGCCATAGTATTACGATTTGGAATCGTAGGTGAATTATAAAATCCTTGGTAATTGTTCTGTGCAGAGTTATAATCAACTTCCACAAAAGGATATTGACTTTCATTAAGAGTATTGGCTTTTAAAGCAACTAGGTTAGAAAAAATAAAAAGAATAAAAAATATGACTATTAAATAATTAGACAGATTAATTCTTTTTTTATTTTGTATATTTGTTAATAACATGAGTTTCCTTTTTCAAAATTTAATAAAATATTACCATATTTATTATAAAAATTAAAGAACTATTAAAATAATAAATTACATAATTTATTTTAAAATATTAAGGAAAATTGAAAAGTTGTATTTTTGTAGAAGTATTAAAATAAGATTTTAGAAACTGAAATAAGTTAAATGTGCCAAAACGTAATTTCATTATTATTTTTCTGCTCTCCAGTCCATTCTTCTTTTAAAGCTTGCTACTTTGGCTTTACTTTTGACACTTAGGTCTATATTGCTCTGGGTTATATCTTCTCCAAATTCAATATTTAGCATATCTGATTTTGACATCTTTAAAACTTGAGATTGGAAAACACTTCTATGTCCAGTAATCAAAAATGTAATTACTGCGCTAACTGCTGCATAATGAGCGATATCTATTCCAAAAAGTTCAACTGCCATAATTGTTGCAGCAATTGGTGAGTTTGTTGTTCCTGCTAGTACACTTACAAGTCCAAGTGCAGCAAAAAGTGAAATGTTTTCGCCTATGAAAGTACCAAACATATGTCCACTTGTTGCACCTACATAAAATATTGGGGTAATAACTCCCCCACTACCGCCAGCTCCAAGAGTTATGGAGGTGTAAATAGTCTTAGCTATAAAGGCATACCATGGTACATCTTCTGATAATGCTGGATCACTATAAAAAAGTGTTGATATTGTATCAAGACCTAATCCAAAGTATTGGTCTCCTACTACAAATGATAATAAAACTAAAAATGTACCACCTAAAAAAGCTTTTAGATAGATATTAATATTTATTCTTTTTATTCCCATCTCTGTTCTTCTTAATACTGTAATTAAAAAATCTGAAACAATACCAAAAAACAGACCTGCAAGAATTACTTGTAAAATTAGAGTAGGGTTAAAACTTATTGAGTTAAATTCCATTATATAATAGCTATAATGAACTCCTAAATATTTTGCAGTCGTATATGCTGCAAAACCTGCTATAAAAGAAGGAAGAAGAACATCATACATGATGATACCTACAATTAAAACTTCAACACCAAAAATAGCACCTGAAATGGGTGTTCCAAATACAGAAGCAAATCCTGCACTTATACCACATATTACAAGCTTCTTTCTATCTTTTTCTGAAAATTTAAAAAGTTGAGATATTGCAGATGCCGCTCCAGCACCTATTTGTGCGCCAGGCCCTTCTTTCCCTACTGAACCACCTGTAAACATTGTTACAATAGTAGTTACTAATTTTATAGGAATTACTGCAAAATCAATTTTTCCATTTTTTCTGTGGACTGCTTCAATTACTTTTTCAGTTCCATGTCCAGTTGCATTTGGTGCAAATTTTCTAACTAAAAAAACTGTTATTACAAGTCCTAATGGTAATAAATAATAAGATTGAAAAGGTAAAAAGGATTGAGCTTCTTCTGATTTATGAATTGCATTTAAAAAAAATGTAACTATTGCACCGATTACTACACCAATTGCAGATGATAAAAGTACCCACTTTGTAACGCTAAAAAAGATAAGAGATTGTTCAATAAAATGTTTTTTCATAAAAAAGTCTTAGGTGGAAGATATGTTTTAAAATTGTATCGAAAATATATTGAAATTATTATGCTATAATTGCACAATTTAAAGAAAATAATAAAAGGCTTTCCCATTATTTCAAATAACCAACCACTATTAGAACAATTTCAAAGATTTTGTGAAAAAAATAATCCAAAGGATTTAGAATCTGCAGTAAACTATTTTGCAGTTTTTGGAGGATTAGATGTTAAGATTGATATGACTAAACCGCTTAGAAGTTTAATCATAAGACATATTTTAAATGATTACTATGATATTCAAGAATATATAGGAAAACTTACAAAAAATTCTGCACCATTTCATAAAGTATTAACTGGCATTGCATTAGGTGATAGAAGAACTAATTCTGCATTTAAAAGAGCTGATATTGAATATGATGAAGGAATAAAAGCTATTTATGAACTTGAAGAATTGGAGATAATCTCAACTGAAACTGCTATGGACCATCTTACAAATAATTTTGAAGAAAATGATGTTTCAGATAAACTTCTTTTTACTACACCATTTTTAAGATTTTGGTTTGCTTTTGTGTCTCCTTTATATAGAGGTATAAAAAGAGAAGAGTATGACGAATGTTTTGAAAGATTTAATAACTATCAAGCAGAATTCATGGGTCTTATTTTTGAACAGCTTTGTCATGAATATATTAAAGAAACTTTTAAAGATGATGCAATTGAAGAAATCGGAAGATATTGGGATGAAGATAAAAATGAACTTGACCTAATAGCTCAAACAGAATCTGGAAAAATCATAATTGGAAGTTGTAAATATAGTAATAATAAAGTTAAGAAAAATGAATTAAATAGGTTAAAAAATATTTGTGAGAAACTTGACCTTGTACCTGATTATGTAACACTATTTTCAAAAAAAGGTTTTACAAATGAACTTAAAAGCGAAAAAGGTCAAAGTCTAAAACTATGTACTGCAAAAAGTTTAAAAGCACTATATATAAGCTAGATTTGTTTTTTAAGGTTTAATTTTATAAATTCTTCTATACTAAGTATAGAAACAAAATTTACTAATTAATAATCAAACAATATTTGGTTAGCACCCTTAAATTTTTTCTTATTGAACTCAATTTGATATAAAATAGTAAGGTTTATTTATTGATTAAACCAATAAACTATAAAGTCTTTATAGTCCAACCTTTACTAAGGAACTTTATGTCAACGGTTCGATTTTTATATCAGACTATAGAATTTGATAATATGGATATTCATCTGAAAACTCTTCGAGATAAACAACAATATGATGAAAAATATGATAAAAAAAATATTGAAGGTTTGTCTTCTGCAAATTGGTCTATATTTGGTGTATTGTGGCCATCTAGCAAGGTATTAGCAAATTTGATGCAAGATTATGATTTAGAAAACAAGCGAATACTAGAAGTAGGAGGAGGAATTGCTCTTTCAAGTTTGATTTTAAATCATAGAAATGCGGATATTACTGTAACAGATTTTAATCCAGAAGTTAAAAAATTTCTTGACGTAAATAGTAAATTAAATGATGATAGAGATATCCCTTTTATATGTGCAAATTGGATTGATAGTGATGATGAACTTGGACTCTTTGATTTAATCATTGGAAGTGATATTTTATATGAACAGTTTCATTTAGAAGACTTATCAAGATTTTTAGATGATCATACAGCTGAAAAATGTAAGATAATAGTAGTTGATCCTGGACGAGGCAATCATTCAAAATTTAGTAAAATGATGGTTTCTTTAGGCTATAAACATACTCAATATAAACCTCAAAATACAGAAGAGTATTTAGATACACCCTTTAAAGGTGAAGTTATTGAGTATCATAAATAGAGCTTTTGAATTTATTTGTTACAATGCGTTATAAAAATAAAGGTGTGCTTTGGATTTAATAAATATTGATTATATCAATGAAAAAGATTATAAACTAGTTGAAGAATTTATAAATTCAACTACAAGAAAAAAATTTATTTTAGGAATAAATAAACTTACAAAATCTGTTCAAAAATATGTAAATGTAGATGGAATAATAGATGACTTTACAAGAGTACATAGTTCAAGAAAAAAATCAATTTATAAAATAGAAGATGTTCCAAATGATGCTTTGATACTTTCAACTTCTTCGGGAAGTCCTTTAGAAGTAAAAGAAAGTCTTGATGCTAGAGGATTTGAAAATATTAATTATTTGGCATTTTATAAATATTCAAACTATGATTTAGCTAAACCACCTTTTATTACAGACTTTAAAGAAGATTATAAAAAAAATAAAGAAAAGTATTTAAAAGTTTATAATTTACTAGATGATAAAAAATCAAGAGAGGTTTTTACTAAAGTAATTAATTTTAAGATAAGTTTTGACTTGGATTTTATGCAAGGTTTTACAAATAGCCATGAAGAACAATATTTTGATAAAGAGCTGATTCCTTCAATTAAAAATATTGTATTTGTTGATGGTGGGGCATATATTGGAGATACTATACCTAATATTATAAAAAACTTTCCAGATTTTAAAAAAATATATTGTATAGAACCAAATGATTTGCATATTAGCATCGCAAAAAAGAATTTCCATCTTCAAGAAAATATAGAGTTTATAAATTGTGGTTTAGGAAATAAAAAGCAAGAATCTAATCAAGTACAAGAATTCCAAGATAACTGTGAACATGATTATCAAGCGGAAAATATTGATACGATTGATAATTTAATAAAAGAAAAAATAGATTTCATAAAATTAGATATAGAAGGTGCAGAACAAGATGCTCTTCTAGGCGCAAAAAATACAATAGAAAAATATCATCCATTTCTTGCAATTTGTATTTATCATAAAGCAGAAGATTGGTATAAAATACCCCAAATAGTGTTAGATATAAATTCTGAGTATTATATTTATTTAAGACATTATATGGAAGGAATTTATGAAACTGTGATGTATTTTATCCCTCAAAAACATGTTATATAATTAGTTATAATATATAATTTAAAAAGGTAAGTAATTAAATTATATATTATATATAATGTTATATAATACTTTAAATTTTTTTAGGATGATAAATGAAAACATTTAATGTATTTAGAACTATATTTTACACAATATTAATAAGTTTTTTTATAACTGCTTGTGGTGGGGGAGGTGGTGGTAGCTCTTCTTTTACCAGAACTAATGTAGGAGTCTTTGTTGATGATGTAGTTGAAGGTATATATTACAAAAGTGGAACAACTAGCGGATATACGAATGAAAAAGGTTATTTCCCTTTTAATAATGAGAAGGTAGAGTTTTTTATAGGTGATATAAAAATTGGAGAAATAAGTTTTTTACCTACTGATAAGCTTGTGTTTATTCAAGATATCTTAGGTTTAGATAGATCTAATATTACAGACGATAGAGTTATTAATATTGCTACTTTTTTACAATCTTTAGATTCTGATTCTTCAACAGATAAAATAGAAATTATGAGAGATGATTTTGAAAAATTTAAAGATATTAGCGGAAATATTGATACTATAGATATAAATACTGTTTTATCTAACAAAGGATTTACTAAAAAAAGTAAAGATGAAGTACAGCTTCATTTAAGTACAACTTTTGCTAAATATAATAAAGTTTCTTTTGATCAAAAAGAAAAAGATTTTTTATACAGCCAATTGTATACTGATTATTTTTGGGCAGACTATGTTGCAAATAAATCATATAATAAATATACCGATCCTAATCAAATGATTACGGATTTTAAATATAAAGCATTGGATAAATGGAGTTACGCAGAAACTTTAGATGATTATATAAAAGGTTCAGAACAAGAAGATACTGGCTTTGGATGTTATTTTATGGGAACATCATATATAAATTTTATTGAAATTAATTCTCCTTGTGAAAAAGCAGGCTTAAAAAGAGGAGATGAATTAATCCAAATAAATTATATAAATGTTACTAATGAAAACTTTAGAAAGGCAGAAGTTAGTGGACGACCTGTAATTTTTTCAATTGTTAGAAATGGTGTAACTATGGATATAAATATTACTCCTATAGTTTATAACTATAAAGCTTCAAAAAGATATGTTTATAATTCTCAAGATAATAAAAAAGTAGGCTATTTTATTTATAATGGATTTACTTCAAAAAGCTCCGATGAGATTGAAGAAGCTTTTTCTTATTTTAAAGATAATGCGATAGAAGAGTTAATTATTGACTTACGATATAATGGTGGTGGATCTCTTGCTGTCTCTTCAATATTATTAGACAAAATTGCAGGATTTAATAATGAAGATAGTTTACAGTTCTATTTATTAGATAATTTAAGTGTTAAAGAAAATAGTTACTTTATGAAAGATGATAATAGTCTTGATTTATCGAGAGTATTTTTTATTACAAGTGAATATACTGCTTCAGCTAGTGAACTTATTATAAATGCATTAACTCCATATCTTGATGTAAGATTAATTGGAGATACTACTCATGGTAAGCCAGTAGGAATGACAGGTAAATACATATCTAGTAAGTATATTTATTGGCTAATTAATTTTGCTATTTATAATGCAAATGATGTAGGTAATTATTATAGTGGATTAAATCCTGATTGCTTAGTGAGTGACCCTGTTTCAGAACAAAGAGGAAGTTTAGATGAAAAATTACTTAACGAAGTATTATATTATATAGAAAATAACAATTGTGCTTCTGGTAGTAGTCTACCAAATAATTTTTATACCCTTATTAATTAAGTCTGATATAAATATACACTTATCTCTAAGTGTATATTTTATTGGAATACAGGTCTAAAAAAACTTCTTTCATATGAAATAATACAATCAGTTTCTTCTGCATATTCAAAAGCTTTGATACATTCTTCATCTTTAAAAGAAGCATTTCTATATTCTTCATATTTTGATAAAGAAGAAAAAGTAAATAGCGCAAGAGCTACATTGTTTGTTCCTTCACTTGGTAAAAAATATCCATGGTGTGTTCCACCAAATTTATCTACAAGTGGAATCCAAAGTTTTGCATAGTGTTCGAATTCTTTTATTTTTTTAGGTTCTATCTTATAGTTTAAATAACATGTAATCATTCTTGTTCCTTTTTGTCATTTTATCAAACTTTTATTTAACCTTAACCAAAGATTAAGACACACTTCAGTATAATCCGTAACTTTTTTAGAAAACACTCAACGTTTCTCTAGAATGGTAGTATCGTTTTGATTATGATTCTTATCATATGTCATGGCACTGTGAAAGTGTAACGAGAAGCATGAGCCTGCTTAATAGCTCAAACCAATAAATAGAGAATCTTTAATCGATTCACATTAGTAAATTATATTACAGATTACTCTAAATAAAACAAAGGGAAAGAATGCCTACAATCAATCAGCTTGTAAGAAAAGAGCGAAAAAGAGTGATTAAAAAATCAAAATCACCAGCTTTAGACAAATGTCCACAAAGAAGAGGAGTATGTACAAGAGTATATACAACTACTCCAAAGAAACCTAACTCGGCTTTAAGAAAAGTTGCAAAAGTTAGATTAACAACTGGGTTCGAAGTTATTTCGTACATCGGTGGTGAGGGTCACAACCTTCAAGAACACTCTATCGTATTAGTTAGAGGGGGAAGAGTTAAAGATTTACCTGGTGTTAAATATCACATCGTTAGAGGTGCTTTAGATACTGCTGGTGTTGCAAACAGAACTGTTGCAAGATCTAAATATGGTACTAAAAAGCCTAAGAAATAAGTAGAAGGATAAGATAATGAGAAGAAGAAAAGCTCCCGTAAGAGAAGTAATGGCTGATCCTATCTACAATAGTAAAGTGATCACTAAATTTATTAATACTGTAATGTTAGATGGTAGAAAATCTGCTGCACAAAAAATTATGTATGGTGCGATTGCAAACTTAGATGCAAGAGGTGAAGAAGCTGGTATCGAAGTATTTGAAAAAGCAATTGAAAATGTTAAACCACTTTTAGAAGTAAAATCTAGAAGAGTAGGTGGAGCAACTTACCAAGTTCCTGTTGAAGTTAGACCTGTAAGAAGACAAACTTTAGCATTAAGATGGATTGTTGACGCTGCTAGAAAAAGAAACGAAAGAACTATGGTTGAGAGATTAGCTAATGAGTTATTCGAAGCTTCAACTGATAGAGGTGCTTCATTCAAGAAGAAAGAAGACATGCATAGAATGGCAGAAGCTAATAAAGCATTTGCACACTATAGATGGTAATAGGAAACTAATATAATGGCAAGAAAAACACCACTTAATAGATTAAGAAATATTGGTATTGCTGCACATATTGATGCAGGTAAAACAACAACAACTGAAAGAATTTTATTCTACACAGGTGTTGAGCATAAAATTGGTGAGGTTCATGATGGTGCTGCTACTATGGACTGGATGGAACAAGAGCAAGAAAGAGGTATTACAATTACTTCTGCTGCAACTACTTGTAACTGGACTCACCCAAAAACAAACGAAGAATTACAAATAAACATCATTGACACTCCAGGTCACGTTGACTTCACTATTGAAGTTGAGAGATCTATGAGAGTTCTTGATGGTGCTGTAGCTGTATTCTGTTCAGTTGGTGGGGTTCAACCACAATCTGAAACTGTTTGGAGACAAGCAAACAAATATAGAGTTCCAAGAATGATTTTCGTTAACAAAATGGATAGAACTGGTGCAGATTTCTTTATGGTTGAAGAACAAGTAGGTTCTAGACTTAAAGCTAATCCTGTTCCAATTCAAATTCCTATTGGTGCTGAAGAAAACTTCGCTGGTGTTGTTGATTTAGTATCTATGAAAGCAATCGTTTGGGATCAAGATGCTGCAATGGGTTCAAATTACCATGTTGAAGATATTCCTGCTGAGTTACAAGACCAAGCTGAAGAATATAGAGAAAAAATGGTTGAGTCTGCTGCTGAGCAAGACGAAGAGTTAATGGAAAAATACCTTGAAGGTGAAGAATTAACTGAAGAAGAAATCGTTGCTGGTCTTAAAAAAGGTTGTTTAGCAATGGAAATTACTCCAATGACTTGTGGTACTGCATTTAAAAACAAAGGTGTTCAAACTTTACTTGACGCTGTTGCTATGTATATGCCTTCTCCATTAGAAGTTGAAGATATCAAAGGCGAAACACAAGACGGTGAAGCTGTTGTTGTTGAATCTACTGATGAAGGTGAAGTTGCTGGTCTTGCATTCAAGATTATGACTGACCCATTTGTTGGACAATTAACTTTCACAAGAATCTATAGAGGTATTTTACAATCAGGTACTTACGTACTTAACTCTACAAAGATGAAAAAAGAAAGAATCGGAAGACTTCTTAAGATGCATGCTATCAAAAGAGAAGAAGTTAACGAATTATACGCTGGTGAAATTGGTGCAGTTGTTGGTCTTAAGACTACAATCACTGGTGATACATTAGCATCTGAAAAAGATCCAGTAATCTTAGAAAGAATGGACTTCCCAGATCCAGTTATTTCTGTTGCAGTTGAGCCAAAAACTAAAGCTGACCAAGAAAAAATGGGTGTAGCATTAGGAAAATTAGCACAAGAAGATCCATCATTTAGAGTTGCAACTGATGAAGAATCTGGTCAAACTATTATTTCAGGAATGGGTGAATTACACCTTGAAATTCTTGTTGATAGAATGAAAAGAGAATTTAAAGTTGAAGCTGAAGTTGGTGCTCCTCAAGTTGCATACAGAGAGACTATTAAGAATCCTGTTAAACAAGAGTACAAATACGCTAAGCAATCTGGTGGTAAAGGTCAATATGGTCATGTATACTTAGACATTAACCCATTACCTTCTGATTCAGAAATTAACTATGAATTCCATAATGCTATTAAAGGTGGGGCTGTTCCTAAAGAATATATCCCTGCAGTTGATAAAGGTTGTCAAGAAGCAATGGCTGGTGGTATTTTAGCTGGTTATCCAATGGTAAACATCGAAGTTACACTTTATGATGGTTCTTTCCACGACGTTGATTCATCTGAAATGGCATTTAAACTTGCTGCTTCTATGGGATTCAAAAAAGGTTGTAGATCAGATGCTGCTCAACCAGTTATCTTAGAACCAATGATGAAAGTTGAAATTGAAACTCCTGAAGATTATATGGGAGATGTTATCGGTGACGTTAACAAAAGAAGAGGACAAGTAAATTCTATGGATGATAGAGCTGGTGTTAAATTAGTTGTAGCAATGATTCCATTATCTGAAATGTTCGGATACTCTACAGACTTAAGATCTATGTCTCAAGGTAGAGCTACTTATTCTATGATTTTCGATAACTATTCTGAAGTTCCAAAAAATGTTTCTGAAGAAATTATCAAAAAGAGAAATGGTTAAAATCGTTTAAAAGAGTGGATCGTTTGACTCTTTTAGATTTTCTCACAGAGAGTGTATAGCACAAGAACGAGCTTTTGAATATGTAATAGAAATCTTTGATTTCGTAATTATATCAAAAGGTCTGAGTAGAACAATTGTAATACTTAGTTTCATAAAAAGCCTCGACATATGTCGGGGCTTTTTTTATGCCTATTAAATTTTAAATCCTATTTTAAATTATCTTTAGATAAAATCTCTAATATATCTACTTTTAAGAGAAATCAATGTTGAATATCAGAAATCTTTTTATTTTATTTTTTATTGTTATAAACTTAAATGCATCAATGCAAAAAGATGTTATATATGTGGAAAATTTTGATGGCGATGAAATAAGTATAAAAGATGAGTTTTTTAATAAAGAAACTGACCTGTATACTATAAGTATAGGTACGCTTACTTTAGATAGACATGATCCAATTGATTTTTTTAAAACATATAAAATGAAAAATGCACTTGCTTATAAATATGGTGAAAATAAAGAGTTTGCAAGGGTGATTTCAGGGGTTTATAAAACAGGAACAGAAGCTACTGAACATATAAAGAATTTAGATCCAAGATTACAAAAAAATAAACCATATTCTGCAAAACTAAAAAGACATCAAGTTTTATATACTGAAGAGTTAAAAGTAAATAAATCTAAAATTGCAAAAAACTCTACTAAAACAAAAAAAAACACAAAGTTAAATGAAGTTAAAAATTCTATTTATACAACTGAGTCTCAAGATGCACAAGAACTAAAAAAAGAGTTTTTAACTAATGGCTCAAAGTACTACTCTATTGCTTTAGGAAGTATATCCTTATCAAAAAACTCAATACAAAACTTTTTTAATACTTATGATGTTGGAGATAAAGCTTTAGCTCATATTTATGGAAAAAATAAAGATAAAGCAAGAATAATATATGGACTATACAGAACTTCAAAAGAAGCAAGAGAAGCTTTAGAAAATTTTAATAGTAGATTAAAAAAGAATAAGCCTTTTTCAATGAGAATGAAAAAATTTCAAAGTTTCTATAATAAAAATTTTCCAAATGGTATAGAAAGCAATAATATAGTTGAGTTAAAAATTAATGATAAAAAGGAAAAAGAAAAAGCAATAAAACCAAAACTTAGTGATGAAATAAAAATAGTAAAAAAGAATGAAGTACCAAAAAAAGTTTTAGAAAAAAAGATAAAACCAAAAGTCACTAAGCCTAAGATTGTTAAACCAAAAATTGCTTCTAAACCTAAAATAAAACAAAAACCGAAGAAGAAAGTAGTAAAAAAAATAAAGCCTAAAAAGCTTATGAAGGAAGATCTCAATAAAAGTAGATTTGTTAAATATTCTGAACTAGAAGATGTATATTTTATTGAGAGTAATGGAAGTTTCAATATTTTAAATGAAGTTTTTCTAAATGATGGAAGCTCTTTTTATACAGTAGATTTAGGTGAATTAAAATTAAATCAAATATCTATTGAACAGTTTTTTCTAAAAAACAATATGGAAGATGATGCTTTAGCTTATAAGTATGGTGATAATGATGAATATGCACGGGCAATTTATGGAGCTTATGAAACAAAAGAAGCTGCAAGTAAAGCAATTAAGAGTTTAAACGTATCCCAAAAAGATTTAAGAGTTAGTAATATAAAAAATCATCAAAAACTTTATAAAGAGTATCATAAAGATGTATATAATAAAAATACAAAAAAACAAGCATATGAAGAAAAAAAGATTGTAAATAGCAGTTTTTCATATGATGGTTCAAACGATAATATTGTTTATGTAGAAACAAATGGTCAGAAAAATTTATTAAAAAATGAATTTTTTAATAAAGAATCATCTTTATATACTATTACATTAATAACATTTTTAAAAGAAAATATGAGTATAGAAAAGTTTTTAAATGCAAATGGAATAAAAAATGATGCCCTTGGATATTCTATAGGTTCAGTAAATAATTATTACAGAGTAATTTATGGCTTGTATGAAACTTCAACAGAAGCAAAAGAAGCAATACAAAATTTAAATTATGAATTAAGAAAAAATATTCCATATGTTTCGCGAATTATTACAAATCAAAAGAAATTTGAAAGCTATAATAATAGAATCTTAGAAGATGAAATAAATAACATAAAGAAATTAGAATTTTAAAGAATAGGAAATAATACTTGAAAGTAACAAGAAGTTCAGAGAAACTAAAAGTCTCAAATATTGCAGGTGTTGTATTAAAACCTGATTCGCCAGAAATTAAAAAAGAATTTTTAGAAATAAAAAAATGCCTTAAAAATCATGGAATAGAAGTATTTTTAGAAAAATGTAGTGCTACTATGATAGGTGAAGAAGGTTTATCATTAGATGAACTTTGTGAAAAGGTAGATTTTTTAGTATCTGTAGGTGGTGATGGGACTCTTTTATCTGTAGTTAGAAAATCATTTAATTATAACATTCCTGTTCTTGGTATTCATATGGGAACATTAGGTTTTTTAACAGATATTATTTATGAAGAGTTTCCAAATTTTTTAAGAGATTTTAAATCTGATAATTATCGGATTGATAATAGAATGCTAGTTGAGTGTTGCGTAAATGACAAATGTTTTGTAGCTTTCAATGATATTGTAATTTCAAGAAAAACTGTATCTTCGATGATTACAATAAAAGCTAAGATTGATGGAAATTCTTTTAATTCTTATTATGGGGATGGAGTTATTATCTCTACACCTACTGGTTCAACTGCATACAATCTTTCAGTTGGAGGCCCTGTTGTTTACCCTTTAACTGAAGCATTTATTATAACTCCTGTTGCTCCTCATAGTTTAACTCAAAGACCTTTAGTAATGCCAGCAGATATAGTTATTGAGTTTAAAATCACAGATGAACAAGGTGCCGTATTGTTAATAGATGGACAAGATACTTATGAAGTAGAAAATAATGCAGTTATTAAAGTTACGATTGCACAAAATAAAGCAAAATTAATTCATAGAACAAAGAGAAACTTTTTTGAAGTTCTAAATGAGAAATTAGGGTGGGGTAACTAAATTTAATGATTAATAGAATTTATCTTAAAGATTTCCTCTCATTTAATGAAGTGGATATGGAACTAAACTCAGGTTTAGTTTTATTTACAGGTCCAAGTGGTGCTGGAAAATCAGTTTTAATGCAATCTATTTTATCTTTATTTGCAATTGGTGAAAGTAAAGCAAGTTTAGGCGAAGTAAGTTTAAATGGTTTAAATATTGAAAATGAAGCTTATGATATATCATTTGATGATGATATTGTTATAAAAGAGATAAAAAAAGATAAAGTAAGGTATTTTTTAAATTCTCAAACAATATCAAAAAAGAATTTAAACCAATTTTCAAAAAGTTTAATAAAACATCTTCATCTAAAAGATACAAGTGATTTTGATAGCGATAAGTTACTTGATTTTTTAGATTCTCTTTGTATCAAAGAATCTTCAGAATTTAAAATAGTAAAAGAGAATTATGATACTACTTTTAAAAAACTACAAGAGATAAAAAAAGAGCTTTCAAAGATAAAAGAAGATGAATCGAAGCTAGAAGATTTAAAAGAATTTGCTAAATTTGAGATTGAAAAAATAAAATCTGTAAATCCTCAAGTAGGGGAATATGAAGAATTAAACGATATAAAAAAGAAACTATCAAAAAAAGAAAAAATTCAAGAGGCTATGGAAAAAGCGAATCCTCTTTTTTCTTATACTACAGCTGCAAATTCAGCTTTAGAATTGTTAGATGAGGATTCTGCTTTTTTTGATGATGCAATAAATGAACTAAATAATATTTTTGAAAAATTCAATGACTCTCTTTTAGAAATGGAAGAACTTGATATAGAAAATGTACTTGATAGAATTGAAAAACTATCTGCTTTGCAAAAAAGGTTTGGTTCTATTGATGAATCTTTAGAGTATAAAAAACAAAAAGAAGAAGAGCTTGAATCTTATGAAAATATATCTTTTGAAAAAGTAATATTAGAAAAGAATTTGACTAAAACTTCAAAAGAGATTGAGTCTTTAGCAAAAGAATTATCTTTATATAGAAAAGAAGCCTCAAAAACTTTAGAAGAGAAAATAAACTACTATTTAAAATATTTATATCTTTCAAATGCAAAAATAAACTTTGTAGAGAAAGAGTTAGATAGAAATGGTATAGATGAAATAGTTTTTGAATTAAATGGTGTTAATTTAGAGACGATTAGTAGTGGTGAGTTTAATCGTTTAAGACTTGCATTATTAACTTCAATCAGTGAGTTTGATATTATTGAAAATGGAATTCTTTTTTTAGATGAGATTGATGCAAATTTAAGTGGGAAAGAAAGCTCTGCTATAGCAACAGTTTTAAATAAGTTATCAAAATCATATCAAATATTTGCAATTTCTCATCAGCCTCAATTAACTTCAACAGCACAGCAACATTTCTTAGTTGATAAAAAAGATGGAGTATCAAGTGTTAAAAAACTTGATGAAACTTCTAGAATAGATGAAATAGCAAGAATGATTAGTGGTGAAAATATAACTGATGATGCATATACTTTTGCAAAAAATTTATTAAATGAAAGAAAGAGCTAGTTTTCTATATTGAACTCTTCTTTCATATTATCTATTAAATTTTTTATTTTTGCTTTTTGAGCTTTTGTTCTAGCTTCATCTTTTAGAGGTTTTATATTTTTATGGAATTTTTTTAAGAAGTTTAAAATATATTTATTTTTTTTATAGGGATTATTTATGTATGCTCCTAATTCAATTAATTCTAAAACCAAAGTTGTATAACCTAAAAATGCTGCATAATTTATTGCTAAAACTCCAAACTTATCTGGTTCATTCAATAAGGTTTTGTTGTATGAGTATATAAGTTTAAATACTTTAATATCATTTTTCCAAATTGAATTATGAACGATATTTCTTCCTTTATTATCAATAGCATGCATATCAGCACCTGAATGTAAAAGAAGTTTTATTGTGGGCATATTACAATCTAAAATAGCTTTATGAAGTGTTATCCCTCCATAAGAATCCTTTGCATTTACATTTGCTCCCATCATGATAATTGTTTGTAAGTTATTATGATATTCTTTTTGTTGGCTATCTTTTTTGAAAGTTTTATTCTCTTCCATATATTTATAGATGATATTATTACTATCTATATCTGTTTGATTTATATCGGCGCCATGTTTAACTAGAACTTTTAATAAATCTATATTTCCATATCTTAGTGTTTCAAAAATATAAGGCTCTTCTTTTGAGTTTAATAGAGATAAGTTTACGTCAGTATTATATAAAACAGTTTCTAATACAGTTGCATAATCTGTATTAAAATCAAGGTTTCTTTTTAGAGAGTTTTTTGCCTTTTTACCATTTTTTACAATTAATATTGCATCAATTAACTTTTCAATAACTGTTTGTCCATTTTTATCTTTTATATTTGCACTTGCACCATAATCTAATAGTAAATAGATAACTTCTGAATATTTTGTACCTTTTGTTATGACAGTACTTAAAGCAGTCTCTTTATCTCTATTTTGAATATCAATATGTACTTCATATTCAAATAAGATATTTAATATATCAAGGTTATTAGCTTTCGCAGGTAAAGATAATATAGTGTCATTTTTGTTATTGCAAATAAAAGTGTTAGTATTTCTCTCTAAAATAACAGGAATAAAATTTATAAGATTTGCAATTTCATTTTTATGTCTTATTAAATCTTCAGGCTCTTCTTCAAAAAATATTTCTTCTTTTTTTAAAATATAGTTAATCAAATGAAGGAGTATATTATTTCCTTTTTTATCGATACAATCAATATCTAATTCTCTATTTATTAAAGAATTAAAAATATCTTCACATTCAGAACCATTTTGAACTACATAAAAAAGAATATTTCTTTCCATTGAATCTTTTATATTTAGATTATCAAACTTACTTAGAATTTTATTTAACATAGTTTTGTTTATATAAGAGTATTGATAAAACAGTAATTCATTGTTAATATCAAAATTTGGATCAGAAAATATATCATCTATAACTTTATAGTTTTCAGCTTTTATTGCTAGATGTAAGATTGTTTGATTTTCTTTGTTTCTTTTATTGATATTGTGAATACGAGGTTTGAGTTTTTTATATGCACCGAAATGATTATTTAATATTGCAAAATCTATAGCTGTGTATCTATTATGGTCTTCATAGTCAACATTAATATCATCTCTTTTTAATAAAGCCGTAATCGTATCTGTATATCCATACTTTGATGCTAGTATTATTGCTGTATCTCCAAAGATATCTACGGCATTGTAGTTTATATTATTGTTTAAAAGCCATTTTACGGATTCAATGTGATTTTGGGTAATAATCAAATGCAAAAAAGTTTGCAAATTTTGATTTTTGTGATTGATATTTATATGTTCTAGCATTGATTTAATTTTACTCTCTTTGATAGAGGGTTTAGCAAGTTCTTCTAAAACGTCATCTGCAGTTATTTTTTTGAATAAGTTCCTAATCATTAATGGTCCTTCTATAAAGTGAAATTTTATCATAAAAACTTAAAATAAGAAAATAATTATATCTTACTTGTGTTTTCTGTTGACTTTTTAAACAGAGAAGAGATATAATTTATAAAAATAACAAAATGTGGAGTTTTCTATGTTCTCAAATTTATCTATAAAAGCAAAATTATTAATTATCTCTTTAGTTGCAATTGTATTGGTTGCTATACTAATAGCTGCAGAGTCAATTTACTCAGTAAAAAACCTCTCTAAGTCCAATATTTCAAACTTTAAAAAAGAAGCCTATGCTAATAAAGAGTCGGAGTTAAAAAATTATGTTTCTTTAGCTATGAAAACAGTAGAGTCTTATCACAAAAGAACAGCAATTGAACAAGTAAAAATTGAAGTTCAAGAGGATTTGAAATCACAAGCAAAATTTATTTTCTCAATTGTAGATTCGGAATATAAAAAATATAAAGACCTTCTTCCTGAAGATGAATTAAAAGAAAGAATCAGAGGTATTGTAGAAGGTACAAGATATGGAAATAATGGTTATTTCTGGATTAATGATACTGGTGTAAAAATGATTATGCATCCTATAAAACCTTCTTTAAATGGTAAAAACTTATCACAATTAAAAGATAAAAGTGGTAAAAAATTCTTCCAAGAATTTGTAGATGTAGTAAATGCAAAAGGTGAAGGTTTCGTTGATTATTTATGGCCTAAACCAGGATTTGATGACCCTCAAGAAAAAGTTTCATTTGTAAAATTATTTAAACCATACAACTGGGTGATTGGTACAGGTGAATATGTTTCAGATGTATCTGCATTTTTAAAAAAAGAGGCTTTAACATCTATTGCAAATATGAAATATGGGAAAAGTGGATATTTTTGGATTAATGACTCAAATCATGTGATAAAAACACACGGAGCAAATCCCAAATTAATAGGTAAAAATGTTGCTGAAATAAAAGATCCAAATGGGGTTTATCTTTTTAAAGATATTGTTATTGCTGGAAATAAATCACCAAAAGGTGGTTTAGTAAAATATATGTGGGGGAAACCAGGTAAACCAGAACCACAACCTAAATTCTCTTATGTACAAAGATTTGCTCCATGGGATTGGATTATTGGAACAGGAGCATATGTAGATGATATTGAAGATAGTATTAAGAAAATGGAAGAACAAACAGCAGAAGAGATTAATGAAATTATTATGTTCATTTCAATTTTCACAATTATTTGTATTATTATAATCTATTTAATTTATTCATTCTTAATTAGAAGAACAATTATTACTCCCCTTGATCATTTAATTGATGCAATTAATGATGTTGCGGGAGATAACTCTACTAATAAAACTATTAATAAAAAATCTGATGATGAAATTGGTAAAGTAGTAGATACTTTTAATGCATATATTCAAAAACTTGAAGATAGATATGCTGAAGATGCAAAAGTTATTGCAGAAGTTGAAGATGTTATTCAAAAAGTAAACAATGGTTTTTATGTTTACAAAGTTGAGCAAAACTCTTCAAATCCGCTTGTTCAGAAATTAAGAGATTCAATTAATTCGATGATTTCTGGTACAAATGAGAAATTAATAGAAATAAATAAAATTTTAATTGAATATGGAAATTCTAACTTTGATTATAAAACAGAAGGAAGACATAGTACTTCAAATGGTATTGTAGGTTCAATTTTTACTAGTACAAAACAGCTTGGTGGAACAGTATCAGAATTCTTATCAATGATTACAACAAGTGGAGATAAATTAAATCAAGATACAGATATTTTATCTACATCATCAAGCAAGTTGTCATCTTCTGCAAATGAGCAAGCAGCTTCTTTAGAAGAGACAGCAGCTGCTGTTGAAGAGATTACATCTATAATTAAATCAAGTAATGAAAAAGTTGATAGAATGTCAACATTAGCAAATGACTTAAATAAATCTGCTAAAGATGGTGAAGATTTAGCTTCTAAAACAACTCAAGCTATGGAAGATATTGATACTCAGGTTAATTCAATTAATGATGCAATTACAGTGATTGACCAAATTGCTTTCCAAACAAATATTTTATCACTTAACGCAGCAGTTGAAGCTGCAACAGCAGGTGAAGCTGGAAAAGGATTTGCTGTTGTTGCTCAAGAAGTAAGAAACCTAGCTTCAAGATCGGCAGAAGCAGCTAAAGAGATAAAAGATATTGTTGAAAATGCAACATCTAAAGCTAATGAAGGTAAATTAATTGCTGATAATATGATTGGTGGATATACTGATTTAAATAGTAAAATTAGTGAAACAATTGAGCTTATCACCGATGTTACTAGTGCAAGTAAAGAACAAGAAACTGGTATTGTTCAAATTAATGATGTGATTAATTCATTAGATCAAGCAACACAAGTAAATGCCTCGTCTGCCTCTCAAATCAGTAATCTAGCTAATGAAGTTTCATCATTATCAACAGATCTTTTAAGTATTGCTGATAGAGCAAGTTTTGATGAAGGTAAAAAAACAGAAATATGTGATATAGATTTAGTATTCCAAATATCAAAACTAAAAAATGATCATATTGTATTTAAAAATGATAATTTTGCAAAAGTTGGTTCAAATACAACTTGGAGTGTAACATCTTGTACTGAATGTGATTTTGGAAAATGGATTGTTAAACAAGAAAGTTCAAATAAATCATTTACAAAAACTTCAAATTGGTCTTCAATGAAAGAGTGTCATGAATTAGTTCACAAAACTGTTCAAGAATATATTAATAAAAATGCACAAAATGCTTCTAATTCTGAACTAGAAGCAATTTCTAAAAAATTAGAAGATAGCACTGCTTGCTTATTTGGTTCAATGGATAAAATAAAAGTAGAACATTGTAAAAACTATGAAGCAGAATCAAAAACTAATCTAGAAGTAAAAGATACAGTAAGTTTAGCAAAACTTGATACTCCAAAGGTTGAAAGTAGACCTAAAACAGTAACTTCTACACCTGTTAGAACAGCTCCTAAAAAAGTTGAACCAAAATCTGCACCAGTAAGACCAGCTCCAAGAAAAGTTGACCCTATTAAACCAACAGCACCTGTTAAGACTATTACTGCAAATAATAATGACGATGATGAGTGGGAAAGCTTTTAAAAGCTTTTCTTCTCCTCTTTATATAAACTAAACTATACTTATAAAATCTAACTAGATTTTCAAAAAGCCTAAAATATAAAAAAATTTGATATAATTGCGATTTTAATAGATGTGTTTTAAACACAAAGGATTATAATGAATAATGAAAAAGTAGAACTACTATCTCCAGCAGGAAACTTAGAAAAATTAAAAATTGCTTTTAAATATGGTGCAGATGCCGTATATGGTGGAGTTAGTCACTTTAGTTTAAGAATAAGAAGTGGAAAAGAATTTACCTTTGAAACTTTCAAAGAAGGAATAGATTACGCCCATGCTCATGGAAAAAAAGTATATGCAACAATCAACGGGTTTCCTTTTAATTCACAAATAGATTTACTAAAAAAACATATTTTAAAAATGGCAGAACTTAAGCCAGATGCATTGATTGTAGCTGCTCCTGGTGTTGTAAAACTTTGTAGAGAATTAGCACCACAGATTCCAATTCATTTATCAACACAAGCAAATGTAATGAATTATTTAGATGCACAAGTATACTATGATATGGGTGTTAGAAGAATAATTGCTGCAAGGGAAATTTCTTTAAGAGATGTATCAGAAATTAAAAAACATTTACCTGATATGGAAATAGAAATTTTCGTACATGGTTCAATGTGTTTTGCGTATTCAGGACGATGTTTAGTTAGTGCAGTTCAAATGGGAAGAGTTCCAAATAGAGGCTCATGTGCAAATGATTGTAGATTTGAATATACTTTATATGCGGCAAATGAAGATCATAGCTCTTTATTTAGATTAGAAGAAGAACCTGGAATTGGAACATATATTTTCAATGCAAAAGATATGAACTTAGCATCACATGTAGATGAAATTTTAGAAGCAGGAACAGTTGATTCAATTAAAATTGAAGGAAGAACAAAATCACCATATTATGCTGCTGTTACAGCATATGCTTATAGATCTGCAATAGATGATTTTTATGCGTCAAAATTTGATGCTTCTAAATATCAACATGAGTTAGCAACTACAAAAAATAGAGGTTTTACGGATGCTTATTTAATTCATAAACCTTTTGAAAAGAATGACACACAAAACCATGAATATGCTTTAAGTAAAGGAAGTTATGAAGTTAGTGGCTTAGTAACAGATGATGAAGAACATTTTTTATGTAAATATAAAACTTATCCAAATGAAGAGACTGAAATTTTCGCACCATTAAATTCTGAAATTGAAGAGTGTGAAAATGAAATTGGTAAGATTTACAAAAAAGATGATGGAAAATACTATGTAAGTTTTAAAAAGATTTTAACTGAGACAAATAAAGAGTTAGAATCAGTACATAGTGGAAATTTAAATAAAATACAATTACCAGGAAAATTGCCATATCTTACGATGTTAAGAGTAGAAAGTGAAGAGATAAGTGAATCATGTGGACAAGGATCTTGTAGTAATTAAATGGTAATTTTTAGAGTAACAGAAAATATTAATATCAAGACCACAGATGGAACTTTAGTCAAATATAATAAACTAAAAAATCCATCTAATCTTTTCAATGAGACTGTGTATGTAACAACTTTTGAAGATTATACTGATTTAAAAAGGGTATTTTCAAATGTTGGAGATAAATATCGTGCTAGAGTTATAGATGAGACAAAAATTAGATATTTAAGTCAGTTTCCTAGAGAGTTAGGAGTTTCTAATTTAAATGAGTATTCTATTACTCAAAATTTAGATTATAAATATAAAGAGTTTAATGCAAATTGTTCTGATGATGATTTGAAATCAATGTATTTAAATGAAAATAAAGTAGACTTAGATAAACAATTAGAGGGTAGTTTAAAAGAAGATATCTCTATTGTAATCATTGGAAACTTAGGACAAAGTATTTCTGAGATGATTTGTTCTTCTACTGCTTTAAGACTTTTAAATGATAAATTGAAGAAGAGATTTAGAAGTGTTAAATTAGATATTTATCTAAATGCTTCAGATAATAAATATTATTCAAGAGATAAATCTATTTTTACAAATCAAAGTTTTATAAATAAAGTTTCTGCTTTATCAATAGATGTAAAACAGATGTGCCAATATGATTTTTTTATAGATGCAAGTTCAGTTTCTAAAAGAAGTTATTATTCACAACTTTCACATATTGATGCATGGCTTTATAAATTTGGAATAGATTATACAAAAATTGATGAAAGAGAAAAATACAATACAATTAATATATCTTTATATCATCCTAAAAAAGAGTTAAAAGAAAAAATAAATAATATAAAACTAAAGGGTAAAACTTTACTTTTTCATCCATACTCTGCAAATATAACTAAGTCAATTCCTAAAGAAATAGCTATAAAACTTTTAAAAGAATTACTTTTAAAACTACCTGATTATACTATTGTTTCAGTATTAAAATTAGAGTCAAAATTTGATAGTGATAGATATGTAGATTTATCATCATATTCTAACGGTTTTTTAGACTATTGTTTTATTGTTTCAAATATGGATAAGATAATTACAGTTAATACTGCAACATATCACATTGCAGATGCTTTTTTTATACCAACTCTTACTATTCTTACTGATTCAAATCTTAATGAAAAAATTCAACATTATACAAATTCTAAAGCAATATATGTAGAAGATAAATCAAAAAATTTTAGTAACTTTGTCTTTCAGACAGATTCTCTTATTTTATACAAGTTTGAAGGTTGGTCAAAACTTAAATCTTCTAGGATTATAAAGTTATTAGAAACATTTTGATATAATACTGCCATTTTAAAAAAAAATCAGGGGTTAAAATGAATTTTGTATCTATTATTATGGGAAGTAAGTCTGACTATGAAATTATGAAGCATTGTGCTGACACTTTCGAAAAGTTTGATGTTAAATATGAGATTGTTATTTCTTCAGCTCACAGAAGTCCAGAAAGAACTAAAAATTATATTAAAGAAGCAGAAGAAAAAGGTGCTGTATCTTTTATTGCTGCTGCTGGTATGGCTGCACATTTAGCTGGTGCTTTAGCTGCTGGTACAACTAAACCAGTTATTGGTGTACCTATGAAAGGTGGAGCAATGGATGGAATGGATGCTATGCTTTCAACTGTTCAAATGCCTGCTGGTATGCCTGTTGGTACTGTTGCTTTAGGTAGATCTGGTGCAGTTAATGCAGCATATTTTGCTATGCAAATTATGGCTATTACTGATAAAGAATTAGCTATTAAATTAAAAGAAGATAGAGTAGTTCAAGCTAAAAAAGTTGAAACTGATTCTAAAAGTATCGAAGTAATACTTTAATGAAGCAAGTTGCACTATTTACACAGCCTAGTTGTAAATGGTGCAATGAAGCAAAAGCTTATTTCAAAGCAAAAAAGATTAGGTATAATCTTATAGATCTTTCCACAAACAAAAAAGCTTTAAACGATTGTAAGAAACATGGCTGCAAAGGTGCACCTGTAGTTTTAATAGAGAATCATTGGATTTGTGGTTTTGACAAAAATAAAATTAATAAAGCATTAGGAATTAAATAGATGGTTACATTTTCGGAAATTCTATTAAAATTACAACAATTTTGGGCACAGCAAGGATGTAATATTGTACAACCATATGATATTCCTGCTGGAGCTGGTACTTTTCACCCTGCTACTCTTTTAAGAAGTTTAGATTCTACTCCTTGGTCAACTGCGTATGTAGCACCGAGTAGAAGGCCAACTGATGGAAGATATGGAGAAAATCCAAATAGACTTGGAGCTTATTATCAGTTTCAAGCGCTAATCAAACCAAGTCCTGATAATATTCAAGATTTATACTTACAATCTTTAGAGTATTTAGGCTTAGATATTTCTAAACATGATATTAGATTTGTAGAAGATAACTGGGAATCTCCAACTCTAGGAGCATGGGGTCTTGGTTGGGAAGTATGGCTTGATGGTATGGAAGTAACACAGTTTACTTACTTCCAACAAGTTGGAGGTCTTCCTTGTGATCCCGTTGCAGTTGAGATTACATATGGAACTGAAAGACTTGCTATGTATCTTCAAGGTGTTGATTCTGTATTTGATATTGTTTGGAATGAGAATGAGTATGGAAAAACTACATATGCAGATGTTCACAAAGAGAGTGAGTATCAGTTCTCTACTTACAACTTTGAAGTAGCAGATGTTGACATGTTGTTTAGACATTTTGATGATGCTTTTAAAGAGTGTAAAGTTTGTTTAGAAAAAGGTTTACCTTTACCTGCATATGATCAATGTATGATTGCTTCTCATGCTTTTAATACGCTTGATGCAAGAAAAGCTATTTCTGTAACGGAAAGACAAAACTATATTCTAAAGGTGCGAGAATTAGCCCAAGGTTGTGCTGTTTTATATAAAGAACAAGAACCTGAAAGATTAAAAAGAATAGGTAGAGCATAATCTTATGAAACTACAAGAAATTTATCAATTTTTAAATGAATTGTCACCTTTTGAACTGCAAGAAAAATGGGATAACTCAGGCTTAATAGTTGGAAGTTTCGAAGATGAAATAGAAAAAGTTTATATTTCTATAGATTTAGATGAAGAAATTTTAGAAACAATTGATGAAAATTCTTTAGTAATAACTCATCATCCTTTAATTTTTTCGCCTTTAAAAAGAGTTAATTTTGATTCATATAGTACTAAACTACTTAGAACTTTGATTCAAAAAAATATTTCTCTTATTTCTATGCATACAAATATTGATACTACACATTTAAACAAATATGTAGCACGAGAAATTCTTGATTTAGATGTTATTGATAGTGAAGGTTATATTTGTTACGCAAATGTAAACGATAGTTTTTCTTCCTTTGCTAATAAAATATCATCTAAATTAGGTTTAGAGTATTTAAAGTATGTTAAGTGTAGTGAAAAAGTAGAGAAAGTTGCGCTTGTAACTGGTGCTGGTATGTCAATGATTGGTGATATTGATGCAGATTGTTTTATTACAGGTGATATAAAATATCATGATGCAATGGAAGCAAAAGCTAGAGGTATTTCATTAATTGACATAAGACACTATGAAAGTGAAAAGCACTTTAGCCCCTTATTAGAGGGACTATTAAGTGAATATTTGAAAAAAAATAAATTAAAAGCTATAATAACAGCTTCAAAAAATCCATTTAAGTTTTGTACCCAAGGAGAAACGGTTGAATAAATATTTACAAGATTTAGTAAAATTATCAAAATTCGATAGTGCTATTAGTATGTTTGAACCAAAGATTGAGAATGAAAAAGCAAAATTATCTACATTTGTAGAGATTGCAGAAACAATTAAATCTCAAATCAATGAAACATATGCACAAATTGATGATGTAAAATCAAAAAGAACAAAGAATAATATCCATTTAGCAGAATTAAAAACTAAATTAGAAGATATTTCAAAAAAGAACAATGAAGTTCAAAATGAAAAAGAGTTAAAAGCTCTACAACTTGAAGAAGAAATTGCTAAAGAGCAGATTTCATTTGCAAATGAAGAGATTATAAGACTTGATGAAATTGCAGCTTCAAAAGAAGAAGAGTTAAAAGAGTTGCAAGGTAAATTATCTGAAGAAGAAGAGTCTATTAAAGAGATTCAAATTTCTGTAGATAATGCTATTGAAGAAATTAACAAAGAAAGAAATGTTGTTTCTCAATCAAGAGGTGAATTATTAGAAAAATTTGATAATAAAATTTTAACTTTTTACCAAAAAATTAGAAGATGGGCTAAAGACTCAGCGGTTGTTCCTGTAATTGACCAAGCGTGTTACGGATGTTACATGAAAATAAATGACAAAACTTATTCGGAAGTTATCAAATCAGAAGAGATTATTAACTGTCCTCATTGTGGAAGAATTTTATATAAAGAAGTAGAAACTGAAGAGGCTTAATATTGAGCCTTTTTAGTATCCTTTATTATATCTTTGCAACGTTAATCTACATACTTGCAATACCCTATCTAATATTAAAATCCAAAAATCCAAAATATAAAGTAGCTATTCCTTCAAAGTTCTTTTTGTCAAATAATGATAGTTTTGAAAAAGAAGGTATTTGGTTTCATTGCTGTTCAATGGGTGAAACAAAAGCTATAAAACCTTTAGTTGATGAATTTGAAGACATTAATATTTCGGTTATTACAAATACTGGGTATGATGAGGCAAAAAACCTGACAAGAAATGTAAGATATTTACCTTTTGAGATTTTTTTACCATTTTGGGTGAAGAAACAAAAAGCACTTGTAGTTATGGAAGCAGAACTTTGGTATATGCTTTTTTTATCTGCAAAAGTAAAAGGTGCAAAAACTTTTTTAATTAATGCAAGAATTTCTGATAAATCATATGATTCATATAAGAGATTTTCATTTTTTTACAAAAGAGTTTTTAATAAAATTGATAAAGTTTTTGCACAAACAGATATTGATAAAAAACGATTACTTGAGCTTGGAGCAAAAGATGTTGAAGTTATAGGAAATATAAAATTAGCACAACTTCCAAAAGTAACAAGAGAATTTGAAAAGCAAGATGAAATTTTAATAACAGCTGGAAGTACTCATAAAAATGAGGAAGAGCTAATATTAAAAGCATATGATAGGAAGTTTGGAAAACTAGTAATAGTTCCTAGACATCCTGAAAGATTTGAACAAGTTGACTTCTTTATAAATGATTTTATAAAAGATAAAAAACTAAGTTATCATAAGTTTTCACAAAAAGAAGATTTTTCTAGTGATATTGTACTAGTTGATAAATTAGGAGAATTGAATAATATTTATTCAATTTCTGATGTGGTTATACTTGGAGGAGCATTTGAAAATATTGGTGGACACAATCCAGTTGAGCCAGCATTTTTTAATTGCAAAATAATTAGTGGTGAAAATATATTTAATCAAAAGTCACTTTTTGAATGTGTGAATAATTACACTATAATAAAAAATAATGAACTAAAAGAAACTTTAGAAAATATAGAAAAATTAGAAAAATCAACTCTTGTTCAAGAGGGTGATTTACAACCTATTTTAAAGGAATTACATGGGTTACGATAAAGCATATAAAGTATTAGCAAAGCAAGAGGGTATCTCAAACTCAAAAGCAAAAGAATTGATTGATAAAGGACTTGTAAGAGCTGCAGGTAAGAAAGTAATGATTGCACGTGGAGAAATTGATGAAGATACAGTTTTTTCTGTAAAAGAGATTGCTAGTATTAAAATGATATTTCAAGATGATAATATTCTTGCTGTTGATAAACCTGCTTTTTTAACAAGTGATGAAGTTGCAAGAAAATTTCCAGACTATATGATGCTAAATAGATTAGATAAAGAGACTAGTGGAGTAATGCTTTTTGCTAAAAATGAAGAGTTTCAGAAAAAAGCAATTGGTGAATTTAAAGCTAATAGAGTTTATAAAGAGTATGTTGCTATTGTAGATGGAAAAGTTATTGAAGAGATTGAAATTGATAAGCCAATATTAACTGCAAAGAATAGAGGAATTGCTAAATCAAAAATTGATGCAAAAAAAGGAAAACCTGCAAAATCTACAGTTTATCCTATGCTAGTTGAGGGAAAGCATTCAAAAATTAAAATTGTTATTGATACTGGGCGAACTCATCAAATTAGAGTTCATTTAAACTCTGTAGGACTTCCTATTATTGGTGATGCAATTTATGGAAAACCAGCAGCTAATATAAATAGAGTATTATTACA
This sequence comes from Arcobacter sp. LA11, assembly GCF_001895145.1. NCBI lineage: Bacteria > Pseudomonadati > Campylobacterota > Epsilonproteobacteria > Campylobacterales > Arcobacteraceae > Arcobacter > Arcobacter sp. LA11. Next base: position 58,067 of record NZ_BDIR01000011.1, read on the forward strand.
TTCTAAAAAAACTCAAATATTTGATTATACTTTTGAAGCTAAAGAGCCTAGAGAGTTTAGAGTGTATGAATTTAATTAATATTTAAGAATTAAAAAAAATAAAAAGTCCTAAATATAGGACTTTTTATTGAGACTAAAATTAAATTTTCCTTAAATTGATACTTGATTCAACTTCTTTAAAGAATTAAAACAGTAAAATCGCACAAATTTTAAGATTTGGAGATAGTTTTGTTTGATTCATTAACCGGTTCGATAAGAAATGCAGTAAATAAAATAAGGCATAAAGATGATGTTGCCTCATTAAAAAAAGCAATTACTGAACTAAAAAAATCACTTTTAAAATCTGATGTTCATCATAAAACAACAAAAGACTTAGTTGCAGCTGTTGAGCTTGAAACTAAAAATAATGGTATTGGACAAGATTCATTTTTAAGAGCATTACAAATTGAATTAACTAAAATATTAACTACTGAGGGAAATCAAGGTTTTGTTTTCTCTTCAACTCCTCCAACAACGATTCTTATGACTGGACTTCAAGGTTCAGGTAAAACAACTACAACTGGTAAATTAGCTAATTATTTAAAAATTAGAAAGAAAAAAGTTTTAGTTGCAGCTGCGGATTTACAGAGACTTGCAGCAGTTGAACAATTAAAACAAATTGCAGAACAAATTGAAGTTGATATTTATTATGATGATAATGAAAAAGATCCTGTAAAAATAGCCAAAGCAGCACAAGAAAAAGCAAAAAAAGAGCTTTATGATGTTCTTTTAATTGATACAGCTGGTCGACTTGCAATTGATGATGAACTTATGGCTCAACTTGATGATGTTAAAAAATCTGTTAATCCTGATGAAATTTTTTATGTAGCAGATTCTTTAACAGGGCATGATGCAACTAGAACTGCTACTTCGTTTAAAGAAAAGATTGGTATTGATGGTGTAATTTTATCTAAGTATGATGGTGATACTAAAGGTGGAGTGGCTATTTCAATTGCTCACCAAGTTGGTGTTCCTTTAAGATTTATTGGTATTGGTGAAAAAATGCCAGATCTTGAAGTATTTATTCCAGATAGAATAGTTTCTAGGCTTATGGGTGCTGGAGATATTGAAGGTCTTGCTGAAAAAACATCTGCTATTATTGATGAAAAGAAAGCAAAGGAAGTTACTAAAAAGATTAAAAAAGGTGAGTTTAACTTTAATGACTTTTTAGATCAACTTTCTATGATGAGTAAATTAGGTTCTATGAAATCTATTATTGGAATGATTCCTGGTCTTTCACAAATGGCTGGACCAATAAAAGATATGGATTTTGAAAATTCTGATGAGATTAAAAGAATTAAAGCATTAATTGGTTCTATGACTCCTAAAGAGAGAGAAACTCCAAGCTTAATGAACCCAAGTAGAAAGAAAAGAATTGCAAAAGGTTCAGGACTTTCTGAAATGCAAATCAATAAGATTTTAAAGCAATTTAAAAATGCATCTAAGATGGCTAAGAAGTTATCAAGTAAAGGTGGTATGAAAGGTTTGCAAAATATGATGCAACAAATGCAAGGTCCAGGTGGACCAGCAGGATTACCTAAATAAACAAATAAAAAATCAATAGTGTTGAATTGTAAACTTATTCTTTATTAAAAGAGTTTGGAGTTTAGAATTCAATACTATAAAAAACAAAAAAATTAAGGAAAGAACAAATGACAGTAATTAGATTAACTAGAATGGGTAGAAACAAAAAACCATTTTACAGAATCGTTGTAACAGACTCAAGAAAAAGAAGAGATTCAGGATGGATTGAATCAATTGGATACTTTAACCCAGTAGCGGAGCCAAAAGTATTAAAAATTGATGAAGAAAGATATAACTATTGGTTAAGCGTTGGTGCTAAACCATCTGAAAAAGTTAAAAAATTAGCAGCTCAAAAGTAATTTCTGATAGAATACTAACATGATTACAAATTTTATAGAAAGTTATGCAAAATTAATTGTAAGTAAACCAGAAGAGGTAACTATTTCAACAAATAGTATTGATGAAACTTTTACTGAAATAACAATAAAAGCAAATAGTGCAGATATTGGAAAACTTATTGGTAAAAATGGAAATATGATTAATGCTTTAAAAACTATGGCAAATGGTTGCAAAGCAAAAGATGGTGTATCTTATAAAATACAAGTTTTAGCAAACTAATATTCATTATATGAAAAATAAAATTTATGTTGCAAAATTAGGAAAAGCAGTTGGTCTAAAAGGTCATTTAAGACTTATTATAGACTCTGATTTTCCTAATCAATTTAAAAAAAATGCAATATTTACTACAAATAAAAAACTTGAACTAAAAGTTCAAGAATACAACATGTCAAGAGAACTTATAAAGTTTGAAAACTATGATGATGTTGATATCGCAAAAAAACTAACAAATCAAGAATTATATGTTTCCCAAGAAGATACAAAAGAAAATTGTAAATTAGAGAAAGACCAGTTTTTTTGGTTTGATTTAATAGATTGTAAAATTGTAGAAAATGGTAAAACATTAGGTATAGTAAAAGATATTCATAGATACCCTTTAGATGATTATTTCGAAATTATTACTGATGAGGCTTTGATAAAAGAAGGCTTGCCTAAAATTTTTTTAGTACCTTATGTTACACAGACATATATTAAAAATGTTGATATAGAAAATAAAACTATAGAAACAAAAAATTGTTTTGATATTTTAGAAAACTCATAAGAGCTTCCTAAAACTTTTTAGTATTTACATCTTTTTTGATATTCTTCATTTGTAAAGTCAATCAAATATGCTTCTTTAAATCCATTATTTAATAAATTATCAAATACTTTTTGTCTCTCTTTATTTGAGTCATATGGTCCAAAAAATATTTCTATACGGTTTTTATAATCTCTACATAACGATAAGTTTTTATCATATTTTTCTACTTCATCTAAAAATTCTTTATATAGATTTCCTTTAATTGTTGCAACATTAATAAACGAAAGAAAAGTATTAGTCATATTTTTTTCAACTACTTTTTCTTCTATTTCTATTGGCTCTATTGATTCTTCTTTAACCATAGTATTTTCTTCAGGTTCTTCTTCTACTTCAGGCTCTTCATTTAATACTGGCTCAATAGTTTTAACCATATTTCTTTGATCTTCTAATTCTTTTAATAGTTCAGCTCTTTTTTCTTCTAGTTTCATTGCTGCTTCTTCTTGAAGTTTTAAAAAGTTTTCTTGTTTTTCTTTTATTGCTTTTTGTTGATTTTCAAGAATTTGTTTTTCTTTTTCTATTTTTGCATATTGTGCAGCTAATCTTTCTTCTTCTTTTTTCTTTTTTTCTGCTAATGCTTTTTCTTCAGCTTCTTTTTTTAATCTTTCTTCTTCTTTTATTCTCTTTTCTTCAGCTTCTAATTCATTTCTATTCATTATTTCATGTTTAGTAAGCATAGTAAGTTTTTTATTTAATCTTTTTTTATTTAAATCTTTAGAATCAAACTCTATTTCTGGTTCAGCTTTTTTCATTTCAACTTTTTTCTCTGGCATTTTCTTTGGTTCTTCTGGATCAAAAAAGCCTAAGAAATATAAAGTTGTACCAACAAGTAATATTAATAAAAGAAAAGCCACAATTCCAATTAAAATTTTATAAATTTTTGGTTGTTTTTTTTGTATTTTAGGAGGTTCTTCTGGCGTTTCTTCTGTTTCACTAGTATTTTCAGAATCAATTGAATTATTGTCTTCAGAATCATTTTTTTTAGTTTTAAGATTATTATCATTAGATGTCAAATCCGAAGTATTTACTTCTTCTGTAACTGGTTCTAATACCGGCTCAAGTACTTCTTCTAAATCTCCATCTAGAGATAACTCTTCAAGAGCTTCTTCTGGACTAATATCATTAGAAGTTTCAAGTCCAACTTCTTTTATAATCTCTTCATCTGTTTTTTCTGCCATATTTTACTCTTTATTTAATTTTCTTTTTTCTCGTTGTCTTTCTAAAATCTTTTCTTTATTTTTTTCATAATAAGCTTTTCTATACTCTTTTAATGCATCTTTCTTTTTTTCTCTATATGTTTTATCATATTCTAATCTTTTTTCTCGATTTTCTTGATAATAAGTTTGTTTTTTTTCTTTATACTCGCTCATCTTTTTTAGAATTTGTTCTTTTCTATCGTCAACATGTTCTTTTTGTTTTTTTGCAATTAATTTAATATTTTTTGTAAAGTTATCACTATCAAGTTCTTTTGAATAGTCTATTTCTTTATAATCTTTGTATTTAGTTTTAGAAGTTTTTTCTTTACTTTTTAAATAATAATCTCTTTTTTTCTTTTTGTGTTTTAAGAAATTTTCTTCTCTAAGCCTTTTTAATTCTTCTAAATCTGTAGACATAAATTACTTTATCTTACCTATCTTTTTAATCTGTTAACAGTATCTAACATACTATCAGTTGTTGTAATTGCTTTAGAATTAGCTTCATATGCACGTTGTGCAGTAATTAAATCAACCATTTCATTTACAAGTTTTACATTTGAAAGTTCTATCATTCCTTGTCTCATACTTCCAAACTGGTCTTCTGTTGGGTTACCCGTAATTGGGTCACCAGAAGCTTCACTTACCATGAATAGTGATTCTCCTTGAGGACTAAGTCCAGCAGGATTAATAAAGTCAGCAATTGTAATTTGACCCAAGTTTGTTACATCTCCAGTTGTTGGGTCTTCTGCTGTAACTGTACCATCACTTGCTATAGTTAAATTAATTAAATTATCTGGAACTGTAATTTGTGGGTTTAGTGCATATCCATTACCATTTACAATATTTCCTTCTGAATCTAATTTAAAGGCACCATTTCTTGTATAGGCAGTTTCCCCATCCGGAGTTGTAATTTGAAAGAATCCATTTCCTTCAATGGCTAAATCAAGGGTATTACTTGTTAGTTTTAAGTCCCCTTGTAAGAAGTTTTTTTGGATACCAGATACCCTTACTCCTAGCCCTACGTCTATTCCAGTAGGATTTGTAGTAGTCTCAGAAGTCTGTCCTGCTGTGTAGTTTAATGTTTCATACATTAAATCTTGAAATTCTGCTCTATCTTGTTTAAACCCCATTGTATTTACGTTTGCAATGTTATTAGATGTTACATCAATTTGATGTTGCATAGAGTTCATTCCTGTTGCAGCTGTATAAAGACCTCTTATCATGGTAATCCTTTATTTTTGTAATAATGTTAAATTATATTTAAAGATTTTTTAAAGTTAGATAAACTGTTCGATTATTTCAATATTAAGTATAAATTCAAATCAAATTATATATAATAAAAAGATTTTGAATATAGTTTTTAAAAAAGGTTTAAATATGAGAATATTAATAGTTGATGATAGCTCGACTATGAGAAGAATTATCGGGAATGTTGTTATGCAATTAGGTTACGCAAAAGAGGATTTTGACGAAGCTGAAGATGGCGTAAAAGCATGGAAATTGTTAAGCGAGTCTCAATATGATATCATTTTAACAGATTGGAATATGCCAAATATGAATGGTCTTGATCTAGTGAAGAAAACTAGAGCTGAGGGTAACCATCAAAAGGTTCCTATAATTATGATTACTACTGAAGGTGGTAAAGGTGAGGTTATTACAGCATTAAAAGCTGGTGTAAATAACTATATTGTTAAGCCATTTAATGCACAAGTTTTAAAAGAGAAACTTGATGGAGTTTTAAAATAATTTTCTAGTAATATCCTAATAAAGGTTTTGAAATGAGTATGAGTCAAGAAGAAATTGAATCATTGATGAATGGTTTGGATTTTGAAGATGAACCAGCAGCTGAAGAATCACCTGTTGAAGATAGTGCCCCTGCTGGGAATATGTCAGAAGATGATATTAATGAATTAATTGCACAAACAGAAGATATTTCTGTTAATGAAGAAGATAATAGTAGTACTGAAGAGTCTGTTGATGATTTATTAAATAGTTTAGAAGATATTGAAGCTTCAAGTGAAGAATCAAATGATGAATCTGAAACAAATATTGATGATATTTTAAAAGAATTAGAACAAAATGATGATTCATCAGAAGCTGAAATTGATATTCCAGATGACTTAATTAATCCAGAGACTTCTTTATCTGAAGAAGAGCCTGTTGTTAATTTAGAAGAAGCAGAAGCTATAAGTGAAGTTGAGAATAGTATTGAATTACCAGAAGAAAAGACTGTAGTTGAGGAAAGTTCAGATGATGATATTGATGAGCTTTTATCAACAATTGATAATATGAAAGAACCAGAAGCAACTCCAGTTGAAGAAGTCTTAGAAGAGTCTAATATTTCAACTCTTGATAATGATGATATTGGAAAAGGTTGGACTGATAATAAAATACAGGAAGGAATATTCCCTTTGCCAGTTGAAGATGATACTAAAGTTGTAAACCAATTAAGTGAAGTAGCAAATGATTCTGAAGAGAAAGCTACAAAGATTTTCGATGTTTTAAGTAATATTCTTGATTATAATAATGGAATACAAAGTGATGTAAAAGAGTTAAGTTCTTTTAATGAAAAACAAATTGCAATGTTAACTTCATTAAGTCAAAAATTTCCTAATATTGATGTTTTTAAAGAAAATTTAGCTCAAGCAGAAGAAATGGGAAATCATATTTCTAATGTTCATGATAAATTAAATAATGGTAATAATGAAATTTTTCAAGCAATGGAATTAATGCAATTTAATGATATCAATAGACAAAAAATTGAGAGAGTAATGTCAGTTATTAGAAAACTGTCAACTTACTTAAATAATCTTTTTGAAGATGATGGCAATAGGCAAGAAGTAGCTGTTGCAAATCATATTCATGGAGATAGTACAGAAGATTTATTAGGTGATGAAGATTTAGAATCTTTAATTGCAGAATTTAACAATTAAAAACTGAAAGGAATTACATGAATCAAGGAACATACCCCTTAGCTGCCTCAATGATTAATCAAATCAATAGACTTGATATGATTTCAAATAATTTAGCTAATACAAATACTAATGGCTTTAAACAAGAGGGTACTACTGAAGGTTCATTTAATTACTATTTACAAAGAGCCCAGCAAGAAGGTTTTACACCTTCAAAAATAAATGAAGTAACTAATACTATTCCAAAGATGGATTCTAAGTTTATTAATAGTGAACAAGGTCCAATTATGCCAACAGGTAATACTTTGGATTTTGCTTTAAGTAATTCTGATACATTTTTTAAAATACAAGATAAAAGTGGAGAAGTGGTTTATACAAGAGATGGAGCATTTAAAATACAAGATGGACTTCTCGTTGATTCTAATGGACAATTTGTTTTAAATAATGATAACCAACCAATAGCAACAGAAGAAGAATTTGTAAATTTAATATCTGTTGTGAGAATAGATTATAAAGATTTAGAAAAATATAAAGATAACAACTTTAAAGCTAAAGATTCTGCTACAATAGAAAATATTGAGTTAAATGATAGTGAAATAATGCAAGGAGCAATTGAACGTTCAAATGTGAATTCTGTTTCTACTATGGTAGCATTAATAGATGCTCACAGAAGATTTGATCAGGCTCAAAAGGCAGTTACTACAATAGATGAGATGAATGGTAAATTAATTGATAAAATTGGGAATAATACTAGATCATGAAGCCAAGTAGCGTAACAGATTTACTTTTTAATCAATTAAGTTTTAGAAGTGATAGACAGAAAATCATTTCTAGTAATATTTCAAATATAAATACACCAGGTTATAAAACAAAAGATTTAGTATTTGAGTCAGAATTGAAAAAAGTTGATAATGATAAAGACTTAAAAATGTTTGCAACTAATTCAAAGCATATTACAAGTACTATGGATCTTCCAAAAATGAATCAAGCAAATTTAGTTGAATTAAAAGGCTTACAAGAACAAAATGATGGGAATAATGTAAATTTAGATACTCAGATGAGTGAAATGTCAAAAAATAAAGTTATATTTGATGCATTGCAATCATCAATCAAAAAAGATTCAAGATTAATGCGTTCTGTAGTTGAATCATCACAAAAAAATTAATTAGGATATTTATTATATGGATCAACTCGTTAAGTTTATAAACAATCTAAATGCTGCACAAAGAGCTGTAATTATTGGAGGATTTTCTCTTTTATTTGTATTATTAGTTGGATTGTTAGTATACTCAAATATTAAAGCACAAGATAAAAAATTAAATTATACTATTGCTTCAAATTTAACTAAAAACCAAGTTATGTTAGCAAGTAGTGAACTTGAAGCTTCTGGAATAGAATTTTCAGTAATTGGAAACGGTAATAACTTAACATTAAAAACTTCAAAAGATTTTATTAATATTGCAAAAATAAAACTTGTTACAAGTGAAGCTGCTACAAGTAAACATGTGGGTTGGGAAATTTTTGAAAAATCTTCATTAGGTACTACAAATTTTGAAAATAAAGTTAAATATTTAAGAGCTTTAGAAGGGGAGCTATCTCGTTCTTTAGAGTCTCTTTCTGGAGTTTTAAGAGCAAGTGTAAAAATTGCAATTCCAAAAGATACAATATTCACTGAAAGAAAAGCAGACCCTACTGCATCAGCAGTAATTTCTTTGAAACCTGGAGTTTTTTTAACACAACAACAAATTGATGGTATAAAAAACTTTATAGCTTCAGCTGTTTCAGAACTAAAAGATGAAAATATACAATTAATCGATCAAGATGGTGCTTTATTACAAATGTCACCTGATGATATGGATAATCAAAAGTCATTAGCTCAAAATAAATATAAACAAAAATTAGAAGAAGATTATGAGAAAAAAATTGTAGCTTTATTGGAACCTTTTGTAGGAATACAAAGAGTTGTTGCTAGAGTTAATTTAGAACTTGATTTTAAAAAGAGACATATACAAGAAGAAATATATGAACCTGAAGGGACAATAAGAAGTCAGCAAACTACAGAAAATACTTCAAGTTCTACAGGATCAAATTCTGGTACGGGTGGAACAGCAGGTATTGATAATAATATTGAAGAGCCTGATGGTGCAAATGGAAATAACGGATCACAATCAAGTAATGAGAGTGCAAAAAATATAACAAATTATGAAATCTCTAAAAAAGTTATAGATGAAAAGAGTAACAACTATTCACAAGTAAAGAGAGTTTCTGCTGCTGTGACATTTGATTCTTCAATTTTAAAAGATATACAAAATAAAGATGAATTTTTAGCTTCTATGGAATCTATTGTTCAAGATACAATTGGATATGACCAAAAACGTGGAGATAAAATTACAGTAAGAGATTTTAAATTTATTGGACTAAAACCACTTGCAACACTTGAAGCAAAAACAGATGAAAATGGTAATCCTGTATCTACTAATAGTATGGAAGAAGTAGGAAGTGTAGATACTCTTTCTATGGTAAGATCAATTTTAAGAGATTTTAGTGAGTATTTTCAATATTTAATTGCTGCTATTTTATTATTTGTTTTTTATAAAAAGTTTATTGTTAACCATGAAGTAGTTGTTCTTGGAGATAAAACAAGTGGTGGCAAAAAGATTGATGCACAAGGTAATCCTATTGATGAGGATTTCATGAATGAATTTATGTCAGATTATGAAAATGAATTCGATGCAACTACAGCACAAGGAAGATTAAAAGCAAAAGTAAAAAGCCAAATTATGAATAATATTGAAGGCTTAGATGAAGAAAATGCTGCAAAATATGAAGTTTTAATTGAAGCAATAGATAAAGAAATAAGCGAAAACCCTGAAGAAGTAGCTAGAATGATAGAGTTACTTTTAACAGAGGGTAGTGGAAAGTTTAAGTAAAGGTTATAAATGGATAATGAAGCACTAAAAGGCATGTCGATGCTTGATAAGATTGCACATTTTTGTGTTCTTGTTGGCGAAGAAGCTACAGTAAAGATTTTTCAACATTTACCTAAACATATAGTTGAAGAGATTTCAACTTCAGTAACACTTATTAATTCAGTTGACAAAGAGACTTCCCTTGCAATATTGGAAGAATTTCATTTATTTACAAGATCTAAAAGTTTTATTAGTTCGGGTGGGTATGACTATGCAAGAGATATTCTTTATAAATCATTAGGAAAAGGTGAAGCAGATGAAGTTTTAGCAAAGCTTTCAAGAATGAAACTTGCTTCTCAATCTTTTGCATATCTTGATGCCATTAATCCAAAACAACTTTGTGATTTTATTAAAGATGAATCTCCTCAGACAATAGCTGTAATATTATCTCATATGGAGGCTCCAAAAGCAGCAGATGTTTTAATGCAACTTGAAGAAGATATAAAAGTAAAAGTTACTATGCAAATGGCTACAATTAAGGATGTTTCACCTGATGTAGTAAGAACAATCTCTGTAGTATTAGAGAAAAAACTTGAATCATTATTATCTTCTATTGTTGATGTTGGTGGAGTAAAAGTAGTTGCAGATATGTTAAATAGACTTGGACCTAAATCTCAGGATATTCTAAAAAATATTAATGGTGTAGATACCTCTTTAGCTACAAAAATTAAAGAAAATATGTTCGTATTTGAAGATTTATTAAATTTAGAGAGCGAATATGTAATGAAAATATTACAAAACGTAGATACTGGAGATGTTGCTGTAGCAATGAAAAATGCTACTGATGATGATATGTTAAAAATCACAGGTGCAATGTCTAGTAGAGCAAGTGATAGGTTTAAAGAAGAGTTTGAGATGCTAACCAAAGTTAAAATTAAAGATATTGAAGCAGCTCAAAGAAAAATGCTTGATGTAGCCCAAAAAATGATAGAAGAGGGTGTAATTGATAGAGATATGGATGAATAATGAATAAAAGTAATGTTTACTCAAGTGCTAAAGTTGTTAGTAAAAATGATTCAGTGGAAAATTTCCAATTAGGAACCTTTATTCAAAATGAATCAAATCCAGAACAAATAAATAATCAAGCAGTTTTAAATGATAGAGAGATTAATGGAAATATTGATCCTGTATTAAATGAAATTAGAGCTTTAAATGGCCAAATTGGAGCTTTAGGTGAAAAAATAACACTTCTTGAAAATAACGGAATGACAGGAAAAGAAATAGATGCACAAGTAGTACAAGCAATAAAAGATTTAAAACATTATGCAAACTTTTTTGAACAGGCTACTTTTCAGATGGAATCGAAGTTATTAAAAACTTCAATTTCAATTGCTCAAAAAATTATTTCTATTGAAGTTGGTGAAAATTCATCAATGATTGCAAAACAGACTATTACCCATCTTTTAGATAAGATTAAAAGCGCCTCTCGGGTAAAAATTCATTTAAATCCTAAAGATTATGAGATATTACGAAATGACTTAAATCTTGAGAATTTTATTGAGTTAGTAGAAGATCCTAATGTAACTGCTGGTGGAGTAGTAATTGCAAGTGACTTAGGAAATTTTGATGGTAACATTGAAGCAAAAGTAAACTCAATGCTAGAATCACTTGATTCTGTAATATAAAATATTATTAAATTCTTATAAACTTTACTAAATTTTAATAAATAATCTAAAAAAATGTAATTTTGTGCTATAATCTAGCAACTTATATAAAAGTGTTATTATGGAAATTAGTGAACGAGATTACGACTTATTAGTTGATACACAAATAGTAGTAGATGTAATGCTAGGTAGTACAAATATTACTATTAAAGAATTTTTAGATTTATCTGCAGGAGATATTTTATCTTTAGATAAAACCGCTGGTTCAGGTGGTGATATCTATGTGAATAAAAGAATTGTTGGAACTGGAGATATAATTGTTATTGAAGAAAAACTTGCAGTAAGAGTCCAAGAAACCATGGATTCTGATAATGTAGTAAGATATTTCTTTGAAGAAAATATGGCATAGGAGTTTAATATGGCAGTAGAAAATGTAACAGTAAATTCAAGTACAGGAATTGATGGTAGTTCATATACTAGTTCTATTAGTAATGATCAATTAACAAATGAAGATTTTCTAACATTAATGATTACAGAGCTGAAGCTACAAGATCCTACAAAACCTATGGATTCTCAAAAAATGCTTTCAACTCAAATGCAAATGTCAACAATAGAAACAAACATACAATTAGCAAATTCTATGAAAGCTTTAGAAGGATCTATTGCTAGTATGTCTCTTTCTAATGCAGTAGACTTTATGGGAAAAAAAATCGATGCAGTTGTTGATATGCCAGTAAAAGATAGTAGTGGAAATAATTTAAAAGATGAAGAAGGTAATACAATTACAGAAAAAGTTAAAGCTTCATTTTTAATAAACACAGTCCAAATGCAAGATGGTGTTGCTCTTCTTGAAAGTAGTGAGTTATTAGGTTTTAAAGATAGGCTTCTTGCTACTGAAACAGGCGGTAATTTAAACTATGATTATGAAACAGGTCAGATTAAAGATGCAGATGGAAAAGATACTGATTATTATGTAAAACTTGATGAAAGTGGTAGATTTGATTTAGATTCAAGTGGAAAAGTTGTGATTGTAGATAAAGATGGAAAAACTGTGACACCTAAATATTCTCCAGAAGATTCTGAAGACACTTTCCCAAAATTTGCATATTATAGAACAGATGAGATTTATTCTCCAAATTCAACATTTGTAAAATATGAAGATATTGTAAAAATTTACTAAAAAATAGGATGATATTATGATTAGTGGACTTTGGAATGGAATTACCGGTTTAAATACGTTTGAAAGAGCTTTAACAACTCAATCAAATAATGTTACAAATTCAAATACTATTGGACATAAATCAGATGAAATTTCTTTCCAAGATTTGATGTATCAATCAGGTTATGGAAAAGGTGTAAATGTTCAATCAGTAGAAAAAAATTTTTCTCAAGGTAATATCAATGTTACTGATAATACTTTAGATGTTGCTATTGAAGGAAGTGGTTTTTTTGTAGTAAATGATCCTACAAATAATGAAACTTACTATTCTAGAGCAGGTAATTTCAAAATGGGTGTTGAAGGATATTTAGAATCAATAGAAGGTCATAGAATTTTTGGTACACCTACAACAATATCAAGTACAGTTAGTTCTGATGACAATACACAATTTAATAGTAATTATACTAGTTTTATAGCTTCTGAACCTATATCTTCAACTTCTTTTTTACAAACAATAAATGCAAAGTCAACTAATTATAATCAAAGTGCAGTTGATAGTGGAGTTTCAGGAAGTGGATTTAAAACTGCAGGAGGAAAGATTTCTGATATTAAATTATTAATTTCTGATTATAATGAAAAATTAGATTTATATTCTGCAAATCCAACTGCAACTAGTACTGCTTCTACCTCTCAAATAACACAAATAGATTTTGCTGATTTTTCTACACAACTAACAAATGGAAGTTATATTGAAATATATACAGATGGTGATTTAGTAAGACAATATTTTGATACAGATGCACAAACAACTATGAATGAATTTGCAGATAAACTTTCAAATGTTGCAGGATTAACAAGTACAGTTGATTCAAATGGATTAGTAACTATTAATACTTTAATACCTGGAAAAGATGTGAAACTTACATCAGCAGGAATAAATGATAGAGGTTATGGGTTAAATGAAGTAACTTCACCAGTATTAGGATCTGGTATAGCTATGGTTAATAGTTCAAGAGATGCATTAAAAAGTGCTTTAGAAAATGCAGATGCAAAATTCCTTGAAATTACTAACAATGTTACAAATGCAGATGCAAGTTTAAGTGGAATAGGGCAGATGCAGTTAAGATTAAATGATTTAAATCTTACAGAAAATACTTTTGGAGTTCTTTCAATAGAAGATGGAATTATTTATTCAAAAGATGGTGATAATAAATTTTTAATGGGAAAACTAGAAACAGCATATTTTTCTAATCCAGAATCTCTTGAACCTCAAGGTGGAACACTATATTCTATTGGAAAAGAAACTGGCGAAGCTAAAAATGCAAATAATATAAATAAACTTATTGGTGGTTCTGTTGAACTAAGTAATACTAATTTTAGTGATAGTTTAGTTGATTTAATGGTTTATCAAAGAGCTTTTGAAGCCAGTTCAAAGTCAATTACAACTTCTGACGAGTTTTTAAAAACAGCAATACAGTTAAAGAAATAATTTAACTGTATGTGTTTAAATATTAGTATTTTATAAAAATATTAATATTTGAACATGTAAATGTTTAAAAATTTATCTAAAGGATAAATCATGATCGGAGCATTATGGACAGGGATATCGGGACTTGCGTCTCATCAAACAGCGTTAGATAACGAATCTCATAATATTTCAAACGTAAATACTGTGGGGTATAAAGCCTCAAGGATTTCATTTGCAGATCAAATGTATCAAGATAGAATCGGAAAAGGTTCTAAGGTACTTGATGCTGAAAAACTGTATGTACAAGGAAATTTAAAACTAACTGGTGTTGATTACGATTTGGCACTAAGTGGAGATGGTTTTTTTACAGTTTTAAATACTAGAACAAGTGGAACATCTGAAAATCTATATACAAGAGCTGGTAACTTTAGGATGGGTGACAATGGTACCCTTCAAGATGCTGCTGGTAATGAAGTCCAAGGATGGGCTATGAGATCTATAGATACAAATAAAGATGTTGTAAGTACAAATCCAAATGTAGATATGTTTACAAATGATTATACAAAACTTTTAACATCTAAAGTAGTAAGCCATTCAAATTATATAGAAACAATTACAGCTAAAGCTACAGATTATTCTCAACTAGCAAAAGCAGATTCTGAATCTGTTTTTAGTGGTGCAGGGGGAAAAAGTAAATCAGCAAAAATTTCTGATGTAGAAGCTTTAGTATCTAGTTATTCATCTTGGCTTCAAAAATTAAAAGATGATCCAGATGGAGGAAGTGCAAGTTCTACAGCTCAAATTTCTCAAATAAATTTTAAATCTTATGATAAGTTAGATAATTCTGCTGCTGATGCAGTAGACTCAGGATTAATTTCAAAAGAAGGTGATCAAATCTTTGTATTTATAGATGGAAATAAAGTTTCTCAAAACTATATTTCTGTTACAGCGTCTTCTGATTTAAATAATGATGGAACTACTGATGATACAGATCATAAAATTGCAAGTAGAATAGAAACTTATAAATCATTAGCAGATAAAATATCTGAAATCCCTGGATTAAGAGCATATATGGCAGCAGAGGGATCAACAGGTACGGATGATGTTTTAGAAACAGATGATAGTTTTACTTTATCTACAAGTAACGCAGATATGATAAAAGGTATTATTCAAATAGAGTCATTAGTTCCAGGTGAAACTTTTACAATAACAGAAGTTGGAGAAATTTCTAATAATAATACAATTGCAGGTGCTTATCAAACAGGAACTGCAGCAGTTCAAGGAACTGGTATTGGAGCATTAGAAAGTGCAAGAGATGCATTATCAGAAGCTATTAGTGGAAAACAACAAGATGTATATACTACTGCAGATTTAGAATTAGCAGGTACTATTCCATATGAATATAGTATGACTATTTATGATAAAGAATTAGAGAAAATTATTCCAGTTCCAAATGATAATGGTGTCCCACCTCAAGCTGTACCAATTACTATTGACCCAACTAATGGTGGAACAGAAGCTACCGTTGATTCTTTTATTGCTGCATTTAATACAGCTGCTGCTGCGTCAAACCCAAATCTACTTGATTATGTTGAAGCTCTTAATATAAATGGTAATCTTGTAATTCAAACAAAAGATGATAACTTTGATGTAGAATTTAGTGGAAATATGCAAAGTTATAATAAAACTATGTTAACTGGTACAACAACAAGTGGTGTATCAGATACTTATGCAGACTCAGTTTCTAGTCCTGATGGAGCAAAAGATTATGTTTACATGTATGAATTAACAGATGGAACTACAGGAAGTGTTACAATAACTAACCCTGCAGATTGGCCAGCAATTGCAACAGCGATAAATGCAGAAGCGGGCTTAACAGCTGATCACGCGACTACAACTGCTAGTACTTTAACTGTAGCAGGTCTTATAGCAAGTGGAACATTATATGAAGTAGATACTGAACTAAGTCCTTTAGATAAAAATAATGACTATAGTGGTAGAGCTGGTGCAGGTGCTGAATTTATTGAATTAGTTAATACAATAGATCAAACAACAACTCAAAGTTCACTTCAATTAAGATTAGATACTTTAGGTATCTCTGACTCAGCTTTTGGTGAGTTTTCAGTGGATAGTGCTGGTGTTATTACTATGAAGCAAGATGGAGCAGAATTTGCTATTGGACAAGTTTCAATTGCATTATTTAATAATAATAGAGGTTTAAATCCATCTGGAGATAATTTACTTGCAAAAACAAATGAATCAGGGGAACCAATTTACAATTTAAATAATGATAAAACTGCAAAAATTGAAGGTCAAACTTTAGAGCTTTCTACTGCCGATTTATCAGAAAGTTTAGTTAATTTAATGGTATTCCAAAGAGCATTTGAAGCAAATGCTAAGTCAATTACAACTTCAGATCAGTTATTAAATACACTGATTAATTTAAAACGATAATATAAAATAAGAGGCATTAGCCTCTTATTTTAAACTCAGAGGATAGAATTGGATAATTTTTTATTAATAACAATCATTGGTATTTTACTTTTATATTTTTTTTCAAGTACAAATGTTTATAAATCTTTATATAGAAAAATCAATGAAGAAAAAAATATTGTTGAAGAAGAGAATAAAAGACTCCATTCAATTATAGAAAGATATGAAAAACAAGTAAAAATTAGTGCAGGTACATTGAAAAATAATCAAGAAAGCTTACAAGTTGCACGTGATGATTTACAGAAGTTGAGATTAGAAAATACAGAATTAAAACATCAAGTAGAAAATTTAGAGTCTCGAACAGAAGAGCTTTATGCTCAAGTTAATACTATGGTATAGGACTTATCCTTTTGAAAAAAGTAGTTTTATTAATCTTTATAACTTTTTTTAGCCTATCTTTATATGCTAATGAAAATACTATAGATTCTCAACCAGAGATTTTATTTAAATATGATAAATTAAAAAAAAATCAAGAGAATTTTAGATTACAAGTAGAGTTTAATAAAGCTATATTACTTTTAGAACAAGGTGAATATAAAAAGTCTATTAAGATTTTAAAAGAAACATCTTCTATATTAAAAATTCCATCTTTTTTAAATATTGGAATTGCCTATTATAAGTTGAATCAAATAGAAAATGCTTTACTTTATTTAAATAATATTTATGAATATAAGGAAGCTGCATTTTCAAATACATATTCTTATATTTCTTCTTGTTATTATCTTTATCAAATTAAAAAAGATAGAAAATATCTAGAAACAATTGTTGATGTTACGAAGAAGTATAAAAAACTTTCAGAACATTCAAAAAGGTTGATTTCAGATACTTATATAATATTAAAAGATTATGAGAAGGCTCTAAAAGTTCTTGATTCTATGGAATTTCCTATGGATTTAAAAAAGGCTATGTTATATTTAAAAATAAATAATTATTTAGAAGCTGAAAAATTTTTAGAAAAAGCAAAAAATAATACTTACAATCAAGAAAAAATAAATCAAATTTTGTGGTTAATGGTTTTTAGAGATTTAAAATCAAATCAATTAGAAAAATTAAAAGAACATTTAATAGAAATAAATAATCGGAAAGATAATTTTAAAACAAATTTAGATTTTCCTTTAGAGATATTTTTTAATAAAAATAAATTTACATCAAAACAATATTTAAAATTCATAACAAAATTTAATGAAGACAGAAAAATAGATTTTATGTTTTATTTTGCACCATTTATCTTTTCAGATAATGAAGAAATCTTATATGATATATCTAAAGGTTTTATTTTTAAAGATAAACAAAATGTAAAAAGCTTAGAAGAAATGGTTTCATATAATTCTAAATTTATTGATATTATCCAAGATGATCCAATTATTAGAGTTTCAAAACTAAAGGCATATATAAAAGAAGACAGCAATTCATATATATATTATAATCTTGCATTATGTTATGCTCAAATAAATGATTTTCACAATGCATATAAATATTTTTCAAAAGCTTATAAGCTAAATCCTGGGAATAAACTATATTCTATAATGACAATAATTAGTGCAAATAAAATTAATAAAAAATTAAGAGATTATGAATATATAGAACAAAATCTTAAATCAAAAAATGGTATGTATAAATATTTTGGTCAAATGTTATATAAAATATTTTTAAATCCTGAACTAACTGTTACTTTTGACCCTTTAAATTATAAAAATACAATTTTTTATAAATCACTTGATTATTTAGTAAAATTAGAAGAAGATGAAATTGATTTATCTCATCCTCTATTTAAAGAGCATTATAAAGATCCTTTAGTATATTTAATGAAATCTACTATAAGAAAAGAGAATGAAAATGATTATAGTTATTTTGCAAGATTACAAGATAATACTCCTTTAAGAATAAATAACAATTTTTTAGAAGGGCCTTTAGTTGTAACTCAATTTTATATAGATTTATTAAAATCAATAGGACTTTTTTATAAAGCAGATTTAACATTAAATGGTAAACAAAGCCCATCATACTTGAGAACTAAAGCTTTAAGAGACTTACACAATAATGAACCAGAAAATACAATTAAGATATTAGAAAAGCTTCAAGAAGAGTATAAACTTGAAGATAAATATACAATGTATTTAATTGTTGCAGCTTTACTTGAAGCAGGTAAATATAATGATGCCTCTATTCAAATATCATTAATAAAAGCTATTTTAAATGATTCTGGAGCAGATTTTTTAACTGGAGTACAACTTATTCAAAGTTTAAAATTAAATAGTGCAATTACGTATTTTAAAGAACCATATATGGATTCTTTAATTGATTTTAGACTTAATAAATTTGACGAACTTCTAGAATCCTTATAAATGAAAATATAATTTTTATTACTTTTAAAATAATAAACATTTAATTTAATTTTTTTTTGCTATAATATCTATAACTCTATACTTTTAAAGGAGGCCCTTATGGAATTAGGAAGAATTGCAGATATTGATAATGCACAAACTAACCATGTTGAGAAGATTCAATCAGTAAAAGAAGTTGATGATAAACAGAAGATAGTTCAAGATGAACAATATAAAAAAGTTCAAGGGAAAGTCCAAGATACAGAGTCTAACGAAGTTATTTTAGATAATGTTAGATTCGGTTACAATAAAAGTTCAAAAGATTTTTTTGTGAAAGTTACTCGAGGAGAAGCTGAATACAAATATCCTACAGAAGATATGATGAGGGTAAAAGCACAAATATTAAGTGATTTAGAAAAATCACTTAAAGAATCTTAAAATTAAAAATATAACAAAAAGGTTAGTTCTTGGCATCTGATTTATCAAGTTTTTTAAAAGATGAATTAGCTAATACATTAGAGCAATTGCTTTCAAAGAGTGTATCAATAGACTCAGTAAGTGAACTTGATGTAGATAGTTTAGGTGATTCTCAATGTATTGATGTATCTGTAAAATTTGATTTTTCTGATATATCATCTAATTGGAACTTTTTTGTTCCTACTGTTACAGCTACTAAGTTTGAATATTTTATGCTTGGTGGAATGGGAGATTTAAAAGAACACATAGATGATGAAATTACTGATGCAGTAAATGAAATAATTTCTAATATTTGTGGTAGTTTATGTACAACTGTAAATGCTCAATCATTCCCTGATGTTTCCTCTATAAAATCAGAACTGCAAGGTTCTAGTATTAAAGATTGTAAAGAATTAGATATAGAAAGAAAGTTCTTTTTTGATTTGACTTTAGATGGAGAAAAACTACCTGTATATATAGGATTTGATGAATTAATTGTTCCTTATCTTTCTCAAATTACAGGTGTTGAAAGTTCTTCTCCTGATGCTATATCTCCTATAGAAACTCCAAGTGCTCCTGTTTTAAATTCTTCTGGTTCTTCGTCAGATTTAGGAATCAGTTCTTTATTATCTGAAGATGCAGCACAAAATTTACAATTATTATTTGATATCAAATTAAGACTTAGTGTAAGACTAGGGACTAAAAACTTTTTATTAAAAGATATCTTAAGATGGGATTTAGGAGAGATAATAGAACTTGAACAAATGGTAAATGAACCTTTAGAAATTTTAGTAAATGGTGTTAAAATTGGAGAAGGTGAAGCTGTTATTGTTGAAGGAAAATTTGGTTTAAAAGTAAAAAATATTGGAAATAGTCTTACTAGACTTAACCAACTAGGATTGTAAAATTATGGATAAGAGTAGTGCAGGTGGATTAGGTGGTGGATGGGCTCTTGTTGCCCTGGCTATTATTCTAGGTGGTGTTGGATTTGGTCCTTATATTGATATTCCTTCTGTAGTAATTGTTGTTGGTGGAACAACTGCTGTTACAGCAGGTCAATTTGAACCAGCAGATCTAAAAAGAGTTGGTGCTTCTATGAAAGTTGCTTTTAATGAAGTAAAAGTAGAACCACTATCGGAATTAGTTGAAAAAATTACATTTTATGCAACAGAGATAAAAAAACATGGCGTAATGCACATAGAGCAAAAAGTTCTTGAAGAGCAAAATCCATTTTTTAAAGAAGCTTTTCAACTTCTTGTTGATGGTACGAAAGCTGAAACACTAGGTCCATTACTTGAAACAAAACTTGAATATATGAATAAACGACATAATACAATGATAGGTTTATTTGGAAACATTGGAGGGACAGCTGGTGCAATGGGTATGATTGGTACTCTTGTAGGCCTTGTTGCAATGCTAGCAAATCTTTCTGATCCAGCAGCAGTTGGTCCTGCTATGGCAGTTGCTTTATTAACAACAATGTATGGTGCTTTAATTGGTACATTATTTGCAGGTATTATTGAAAGTAAATTGGCACAGAAGCATGCAGTTGAAGAAACAGCTTGTGAAGTAATTATAAAAGGTACATCAATGATTGCTGCAGAAGAATCAATTGGAAATATTAAAATGCAGTTAAATTCAATCTTAGTAGATTCAGAAGAGTAGAAATAGTTTATGGCAAAAAAATGTCCTGAATGTCCAAAATGTTTACCAGGGTGGCTAGTACAATTTGGAGATTTAATGTCTCTTTTATTAACTTTCTTTATTCTTTTATTATCTATGGCAGTAATGGATAAAAAGAAAGTAGAAGAATATTTTGATGTGATGAAAAAAGCAATGGGTTTTATAGATGCATCAACTGATGTTCAAACTCAATCAGATGCCCATTCAACAGAAAATAGTAATTCTCAAGATGATGATAGTGATGCAACTTCTACAGAACAAGCAGTAGATGACACAGCAGAAGAAGTTTCTGAATTGATTGAACAAATGAATGAATCAACAACTGTAGAAAGTGAGCAAATACAACTTGAGAAGGGAAAAAATGAATTTACATTAGATATCCCTTCTACAATAATGTTTGAAGATGGAGAATATGAATTGTCTAATCCTAATTCAAAGAGATTTATTGCTAAAATTGCTAGAGTAATAAGAACTATGCCACAAGCTTTTAATATTGAAATAATTGGACATACGTCATCAAGTGGATATACAAGTACAACTATTCCTAGAGATAATTGGGATGTTTCTGCTCTACGATCAATTTCTGTTGTTAAAGAATTAATAAAAAATAGAATTGACCCAAGTACTTTAAAAGTTGCGGCTTATTCTTCTTATCATCCAAAAAGTGAAATGGCTGTGGATAATAGAAGAGTTGAAATGCGTTTTTTTGCTGATAATGATCAATCTGATATTTTAAGTGAAGAAAGTTTTTTTGATAGATTGGAGTAACTATGGAATTAAATACAAATTTTGTTGATATAAATAATATTAAGTCAAGTCCGGTTAAAAACTACGAAAAATTAAATACTTCTAAGCTTGAAAATGAGGCTTTAAGAAAAGTAAGTGATGATTTTGAATCTTTTTTTATGCAACAGTTACTAGATATATCTTTAAAAAGTACGAAGGTAGCAGGAGAAGGAAGTGGTTCAGATATTATAAAAGGTATGTATACAGAAGCTATATCAAGGGAATCAAAAGGTACAATAGGTATAAGCGATATGCTTTATAATTTTTTGAGTGAAAGAAAAAAATAAGAAAGAGCTACCATGATTGAAACTATAATTAATGATATGACAAATTTAGTTAATAAAATGCAAGATTATATTAAACAAGATATTGAAGATATAAAAAATGCAAAACATGAAGAACTTTTAAATAGAAATGATGAAAAACAAGATATGATTGAAAAAATTGCTGCACATAAACAACAATTAAATCAAGAAATAGTTAATCAAATGCAAAATGGTGTTGATGTAAATATATATAGAAATAGTGTTGATAACTTAGAAAATGAATTAAGAAATTTATATGAATTAAATAGAAAACTTGCTTTAATCGTACAACCTATTCAACAAATGTATAAAGATATAGTTGATGATATTACAGAAAAAAATGGAGGAAATCTTTTCAATGTTAAGGCTTAAATGTCTTTTTTTTGTAATTGCTCTTTCAATTAATTTGTATTCAATTGAAGTCCTTGTTACTAATTCAAAGATTAACTATAAAGAAATAATTTCTGTAAAAAAACTTTCTTCAGGAAAAGTATTAAGTGTAAAAAAGTTTTGTATCCCTGCAACTATAAGTGATTTTGAAAATAATAAATATTATGCAACACGCTATTTACGAAAAGGTTCAATAATTTGTTTAAAAGATATTGAAAAGTATAGTAAAAATTCAATCTTATTTAATTTTGGTTCAATTCAAATTGAAAGAGATGGAGAATTAATTTTTGAAAATGATGAATATATTAAAATAAAAAAAAGAGATGGTAAAATTGAAAAAATTTATAAAGATGGAAGATTAAGATGAATATGCTCTCTTTTTTAGGTGAAACACCAACAATTGCCTTAAGAAATGCACAAGAAGAGTGTGGTGAAGAAGCAATTGTAATTTCAACAAAAAAGATATCAAGTGTAAGTGATGGAAATAAAGATATGTATGAGGTTGTTGTTGCTTTAGAAGATGAGCAAGAAGAGATAAAACATACTAAAAGAATAGTTTCTCAACCTACAATTAATGAACCAAGAGTTGAAGCAAAGTTTTATGATTTTAGAGAAGAAATTCTTAAAATGCAAGATGCAATTCTTCAGGTACAAAAGACACTTTGGGATCCAAAAAGTCAGCTATATGACTTAACTATACCTCCTGAATTTATTGATATATATACACTTTTTGAGCAAAATGGTTTTGATCAAGAAATGACGTATACAATTATGAAAAAAACTATTAAGCAACTTCCTGTAGCATTAAAGTCGAATCCAAAAAAAGTGAATGATTTTTTTAAATTAGTATTAAGACGAATAATTCCAATTAAACATGAAGTCCCACTAAGAAAACATCAAAGAAAAATTATTATGATGGTAGGTCCAACAGGAGTTGGAAAAACTACGACAATTGCAAAATTAGCAGCAAGATATGCGTATAAACTAGGACAAAACTATAAGGTTGGAATTGTTACATTAGATTCATTTAGAGTTGGGGCTATTGAGCAATTACAAGCTTATACAAATATTATGAGATTGCCCTTAGAAGTTGTAAAAAAACCAGAAGATTTAGTTGAAGCTCTTTTGAGATTAAAGGATTGTAATTATATTTTTATCGATACAGCAGGTTCAAGTCAATACGATGTAGATAAAATTGAACTGATAAATGAGTATCAAGAAAGAGTTGATGATTTACCAATAGAAAAAGTTCTAGTTTTACCTGCAAATGTTAAACACAGTGATTTAATTGATATCTATACAAATTATTCAAGATTGAATATTGATTATTTGACTTTTACAAAGCTTGATGAAACTAAAAGTTTTGGTAATCTAATTTCATTTGCCCATAAAACAAAAAAATCTATAACTTACTTTTCAATAGGACAAAATGTACCTGATGATTTAATTGTTTCAGATTCAAGTTTTTTAATTGACTGTTTTATGAATAATGCTTGTGCAAGGAGATAATTATTGTTTAACACAATTTCCTCTCAGGCAAGTAAATTAATAAATTTAACAAAAAAAACTCAAAATCTATCAAAAACAAAAATCATAACTATAACCTCGGGGAAAGGCGGTGTTGGTAAATCTACATTTACTGCAAATATATCCTATTTATTGTCTAGAAGAGGTTTTAAAATTGCTATAATTGATGCAGATATTGGACTTGCAAATATGCAAGTATTATTTGATATGAAACCTAAACAAACACTTTTTGATTATGTTGAAGGAAGAAGTACAATAAATGAAGTTATTACTGAAACTAAATTTGATAATATATCTTTAATTGCTGGAAAAAGTGGATATCAATATGCAAATATAAAGAATTCTCTAGTTTTAACACGAATTGTTGAAGATATTAAGGCTTTAAATAAATATGATTTAGTTTTAATTGATACTGGTGCAGGTTTAAATAATTATGTCCAAGAATTCTTATCCGTATCAAATAATGTTCTTGCTTTAACTACTACGGACCCTTCAGCTTTAACAGATGTTTATGCTTTAATGAAAATGCTTTCACATGATAAAGAAAAATTACTTTTATGTTTTAATCATACAAAAAACTATCAAATTGGAGAGACAATTGCTAATTCTTTAGTAAATTTGGCTAAAAAGAATAGGTTAAATTCAAATTTTATGGTAAAATATATAGGTAATGTTTCAACATCAGCGAATATTTCTACTACTTCAAGGCTAAGAAAAATATTTGCACATGAATTTGCAAATGACGATATTACAAAACAATTGCAAAAAACGATTGATTCCTTACTTAATAATATAAAATAAGGTTTGTTTGTGTATACAAATGCATTTAATATTTTTTTATCTAACATAGGGATATTATGGTAGTAGAAAAATTTTCACAAAATGTGATAAATAGTGGTATTTTTAGATTGTATATTGCCACTGGCTTTTTCGCTACATTGATATTTTTTGTTGTGAATGCTGATTTATATACACCAATGGAAATGATTTTTGGAATTATAGGAGTTACTGTAATTTTAAAAGGAGTCTCAAATATGATGTTATCACTTATTATTTTACTTTTCAATTTAGATAACAAAAGAGATGAATTAAACTTTAAATACAATGAAGAAAAAATTGATGCTATGCTTGCAGAGTTAGGTGTGCAAGATGCTCAAAATGTAAATAGTCAACCAAATTAAGGAACTTAAATGAATATTTCATCAATTACTGATTCTCTTGGCTCTATTGCTAAAAACAATGTTAATCCAGTAAATAAAGCAGATGATAAAACTTTTGATAATATGTTAAAAGATGCAATATCAGAAGTTAATGATTCTCAAGTACAAGGGTATAAAGCTATGGAAGGTATTGCAACTGGCAATGTTAAAAACTTACAAGAAGCAGTACAGAAAATAGAAGAGGCAGAACTTTCTTTGAAACTTGCATTAGAAGTGAAAAATAAAGCTCTTAATGCATATAAAGAAGTTATGCGAATGCAAGCATAGGTTTAGGAGAGAATCATGGGCTTTTTTGATGGTTATAATATAGCAACTTCTGGAATGAGCGCTCAAAGAACGCGAATAAATGTAGTAAGTGCAAATATTGCAAATGCAAAAACGACACATACCCAAGACGGTACTCCATATAAAAAACAGAATGTTGTTTTTGAAGAAATACTTTTACAAGAATCAAAAAAAACTTCTACTAATGAAACAGAACTAAATAAAAACTCTGATATTTCTTTAAGGGGAGTGGGAGTAAAATCTATAGTAGAAGATGATGCAAAACCAGTTATGAGATTTGAGCCATCACATCCCGATGCAAATGAAGATGGTTATGTTGCGTACCCAGATATTAATCCAGTAGTTGAAATGGTGGATTTGATTGAAGCTATGCGTTCTTATGAAGCTAATGTTGCTACTTTCAATACTCATAAAAATATTGATACGAAGACATTAGATATTTTAAAAGCATAAATTATGACTAAAGAAGTAGATTTTTTATCACTTGGCAAAGCTGCTGAAGTAAAAATTGACTCTAAAACAAATACAAAACTTGAAAAAAAAGAAGGACTTTCTTTATTTGATAGTTTAATGGTCAATAATCAAAAAAAAGAAACTTCAAAAGAAAAAGTAGAAACAAAAGCTAAAACAGATAAAAATCCTGAAAAAGAACTAACTGGAATATCAAAAGAGAGTAATGAGAAAAAACTTTCTGATGTTGATACAAAAGTTGAAAAAAAAGAATCAATTAATTTAGAAGCTAATTCAAAAAAAAGTGATAAATCTGAAATAAAAGAAGAAAAAAAGGATATAACTTCGAATGATAAAAAAACTTCACTCGAAAATGAAACTAAATCTGATAAAACTTCATCTAGTACCTCACTATTAGATCGTATGATTATTGAAGCTAAAAAAAATATAAAAACATTAGATAATGAAAAAGGTAATTTACATTCTAAAAAAGAAGCTGAAGTTAAAGAAGCTAATGTTGTAGATAATAAAAAAGAATCAAATGAAAAATCTACGAAGAATGAATCTTTATTAGATAAAATGATTAATCAGTCAAAAGAAATTATCTCTGAGAATAGCTCAAAGAATGATTTAAAAGATAATGATAGTAAAAATAAGAAAAATACTGAAAAAGAAACTGTTTCAAATCCTCAAATATCAAAAATAGAAAAAAATATTAAAGAAGAATCTTCTGTTAAAATCTTAGGAAAAGAAGATAAAAATGAAATTTCAAAAGAAGAAATATCTATAAAAATTGATTCTACAGTTGAATCAAAAGATGATAGTAAAAAAATCAAAAAAGATATGCCTGATTCAAAAAATATAGAATCTAAAACTGAGAATAAAATTGAAAAAACTATTTTGGAAACTAAAACAGATGTACAAGATATTAAGATTGAAAAAAATGTAAATACTGATGAAAAAATATTAAAAAAAGAAGATAATACAAAAACAGAAATAAAAAATAACGAAAGTGGTTTAGATAAAGATACTATAAAATCTTCTATAGAGACAACAGCTGTAGAAAAAAAAGAGATAGTAAATATTGATACAAAAGATGTAAAAGATACAAAAAAAGTTGAAATTAAAGAACCTGTAGATGTGAAGGATACAAAAAAAGTTGATATAACTTCAAAAGAAGATATAAAAATAGAAAAACCAATAATTAATGCTAATCAAGAAAAAATTGCAACTAAAAATTCTATTGATACTCCAACAAAAAATTTATCGAATTTAGATTCTGAAGCTATTGTTAAAGATGAACAAAGGGTAAATATAGATAAAAAAGATTTATTAAAAGAAAACCTTAAAGAAAACAATAGCTCAAATAATAAAGTATTAATGGATAAATTGGTTGATAATGCAAAAAATAGTATGCTTTCTTCTAAAGAGACTGTTTCTAATCAACCTTTACAAGAACAAACAAGTAATTTAAAAAGCAATGATGTAGTAACAAATATTTTTTTAAGTAATCAAAAAAATTCTATTTATAATCAAATGCTTTCTTCTAAGAAAGAAGGTACTCAAATTGTTAAAGAAGGTAAGAGTCTTGATGATGTAAAAAAAGGTGCAGAAATTCTGGATCTTGGACTTAAGAAAACTTCTGTTGAGATTGAGTCTGTAAATAAAAATATAAAAATAGATGATAAGTTTGATAATGATGCATTATTAGATAAATTAGCTTTTAGAAAGATGACTAATAGAATAGATAGTACAAATGTAAGTGCTAATATTGTTTCTTCAACTACATCTCAATCTGCTGAAACAATGGAACATGTATCAAATTTAAATGTTAATCCATCTTTAGCATTATCTATACAAAATAGAATTATAGGTGCTCAGCAACATATGTCTTCTATGATGTCCGATGTTGCAAGAAATATGTATCAAAACTATAAGCCTCCTGTAACAGCATTTAGAATCAATTTATTTCCTTCACAGCTAGGACATATTGCAATTTTAATGAAAAATGATAAAGATAATGGAATTAGTATTAGTATGAATATGTCAAACTCTAATACTTTAGATAGTTTTGTAGAAAATCAAAATGTTTTAAGAGAAGCATTAAATAGAAACTTTAATAACAATCAAACTACTTTTGAATTGGATTTTAATTTACAAGATCAAAGTTCTAATTCAAATCAATCAAATCATAATAGTGAAAATAAAGAGAATAAAGAAAATCATTCTTCAAATGAAATTCTTGAATCAATTACACAAAATCAAGATATTGGTGAAGATTTAAATTATCTGTAGATGCAAGAGCTAATATCATTACTTAATCCAGAAGTACTTTTCCAATTTTTGTTACTCTTTGCTAGATTGTTAGCTTTTGTAGCTTTTATGCCTGTTTTTGGACACTCTTCAATAAGTGCAACAATTAGAGTCGCTTTTGCTTTTTATATTACAATTTTTCTTTTTCCTTTAGTTGAATTACAAGGAACTTTTACCGAAGAAACTTTTATTCTTGCTTTGATTTCTGAAATAACTTTAGGTTTAGTTGCTGCTTTTTTTATTAATGTAATTTTTGCTGCAGTTAGAATCATTGGTGAGTTTGTTGGGTTTTCTACTGCTTTATCAATGGCAAGTATGTTCGATCCAGCTACTGGTTCAAATGAAGGACTTGTAAGTAGACTTTTATATTGGATTGCTTTAGTTCTTTTTTTTGAAACAGGTATGTATGAAATGACTTTGATAATTCTTGTTAAGAGTTTTACTTTAATACATCTAGGAACTTTTGATATCTTTTCATATGATGGTATTCAAATAGTAATTGATGAGATAAAAAGAATGTTTGCTTTTGCCTTTGCTTTTGCCTTACCACTTTTTTTTATTGGATTTATTATGGATGTATATTATGGTTATGGAACAAGATCTATGCCTGCATTTTCTCCTTTTGTTATTACTTTTCAGCTAAAATTTGCTTTAATATTCTTATTCCTTATTTTAGGTATGGAAGTGTTTACGGATAGTTTTACAAATTATATGATTTCAAAATTTCAATAAAGGTAAGAATATAGATGGCTGGTGATGAAGATGAGAAAACCGAAGAACCTACCGATAAAAAAATAGAAGATGCTAAAAAGGAAGGTAATGTTCCTAAATCTATGGAAGTTACAGGTGCTGCTACTTTATTTTTTGGGTCATTATACTTATTATTTTTTTCAGGACATGCTCTTGATCAAATAAAAAAACTAATGCTTTATTCTTTTAACTTTATGGGCGAAGAAATGACTTCGCATGTTTTTTATAGTATTGGCTATACAATGGTAATTACTGTAGTAACTGCATTAATGCCACTTTTTATATTAGTTTTACTGTTAGCTTTTATTACTAATTGGTCTCAATTTGGTTTTGTTATAACTCCATTAAAAATAGATTTACAAAAGCTTGATCCCATTAAAGGTGCAAAGGGTATATTTGGCCCTAAGAAAGCCTTAGAGTCTTTAAAACTTACTTTGAAGCTCACTATTATTGTAGTTGTAATGTTTTTACTTTTTATATTTACATACAAAGCTTTTTTATCTATGATGGATACTCAATTACAAGCTACAATTTACTCGATAATCGAGCTTACTGGTTATTTTTTAGCAGCCATATTACTTATTATAATTATTTTTGCTATAATAGATTTTTATTTTACAAGGCATTATTATTTTAAATCTCTTAAAATGAGTAAACAAGAGGTTAAAGATGAATATAAGAATATGGATGGTGACCCTCAAGTAAAAGGTCGAATTCGTAAAATTCAAATGCAAATGGCAATGAAAAGAATGATGTCTGATGTTCCTGATGCAGATGTTGTGATTACAAATCCTACTCATTATGCAATTGCGATGAAATATGATAATCAAGTTGATTCTGCACCAAAAATTGTTGCAAAAGGAATTGATTTTATTGCCTTAAAAATAAAAGATATAGCAAGAGAAAATGATATACCAATTATAGAGAATCCTGCATTAGCAAGGTCTATATACTCTCAAATTGAGATAGACCAGGAAATACCTAATGAGTTTTATAAAGCTTTAGCAGAGATATTTTCTTATGTATATGAATTAAAGAAAAAAAAGAGGTAACTTTTTGAAATTAATAATAATAATATTGCTTTTTGTTTCTTCATTATATGCAAAGAAAGACTTTTATTATGGATTTATTGATTCAACAGGTAATCAAATATCTCAAAAAAGAACTCAAGCTATTGCAGATGGTTTTGAGATTATTAAAAATATCCGTGTCTTAGCCCGTGAAGGGAAAATTGATGAAGCTTATACTCAAATCAAAACATTTAAAGAACAAAATAAAATAAAAATATTAAATTCTGATATTATAATTTTATATTCAGAGTTAGCTTTAAAAAAAGGTTCCAAAAGATTTATTTTAGAGGCTTCTAAAGAATTAGAAAAGGCTATAAATGATTCAAGGATTCATGAAAATGATTTAGCTAGAGCTTATATGGTTTTAGTAGAATTAAAGTTAAATATAAATAAAGCAAAAGATGCAAAATATTTTGCAAATATTATAATTAATAACTTTGATAATAAGGTAATAAAAGCTTATGGACGAATATATCTTGCAAAGGTTTATAGGCATCAAAGAGATTATAGAAGAGCTACAAAAATTTTATATGAAATTCTTACTAAAACAACTGATGTTTTAGTTGCAACAATTGTAGCCGATGAGCTTTTTGATGTATATATCTTAGATAAAAAAAGAGATGAAGCATATGAATTAATATCAAAAGTATTAAAGAAAAATATGGACTATTATGCAAGTGATTCTTTTTTAGCTCTAAAAAAAGTTAATCGTCTTACAAAAGCAGGTATGCCTGAATTTGCTATAGAAATATTAGAAGAGTTATTACAAAGAACAGATAAACCTTCTTCAATAGAAGACTTTAAATTTAAACTAGCAAATACTTATATGGATATGTATGATAGAACAGATACTTATTTATTAAAAGCTAAAGAACTTTATAAAGATATTATAAATGATTTCCCTGAAGGGATATACTTTTATAAAGCAAAAATGTATTTAGATGAAATTTTAATGCGTGAAAGAAAAGTAAAACCTTCAGTTCTTGCTACAAAATATAAAAATTCAGAATCAATGCAACAGAAAGTTCTTTTACAAGAATTATTAAATGATAAAGCAGAAAAGAAATATGAGATTATTCTAAAATCTAAAAAAGTTTATAGGAAGATTTCTAATTCAATTGCAAAAAGATTTGGTTACGAGTCTGTTAATCTAATTTTTGATGAAGTTAATATTGATATGATAAAAAATTATCTAAAAATAGGAAAATGTTTTTTATTAAATAAAGCTTTGAAAACTTCAAGGAATGAAACTTTAGAGCTTTTAATTAAAGATGAAGAAATAAAGTTTAAATTTTTTGAATGTTTAATTGAAGTTCCTTATGAAAAGGCATATTTACTTTTAAAAGATACTTTTAATAAAAGTAGAGATGCAAATATATATTTATATTTAGAAAGAATGGCGTTAGCTTTACAAAAATTCAATGAAGCAGAAGGTTTCTCTGCAAAAGTTGATATGGTGGATAACAAAGAAGTTTTAAGTAAAGAATTTTTATATAGATTTTTATTGTTAAGTCAAAAAGAAGATTCAGTTGCATTGGATAAATACTTTAATTATGCATATAAAAATCAGAATTTTATTGCTAATAATAGTAGTAACCCTGTTATAATTGATTTTTATTACAACTATTATTTATATTTAATAAAAAAAGATCTATTAAAAGATGCAAAAGACATTTTAAGTAAGCTTTACGAAAAACAAAATGAATTAAATGCTCATGTTTATTCTCCTTTTGTGGAGTTAGAACTTGCAAAAATATCTCAGACAAATAATGAAAATCAAAAAGCATTAGATTTATTACTTAATTCTATAGAGTATTCAAGGAAAATAAGACCAAATGATTTAGCACAAACTTATTATGAAATAATTAAACTATATGAAGAGTTTGATAATAATCTTAAAAAAGATGAATTTATAAATAAATGTAAAGCAATTGAAAATACAAAAGATAGTTTATATAAAAAAATGTGTGATGAGATGTAAATGGATATTGATTCTCTTTTAGAAGGCATTGATTCCACAAATTTATCTATTCCTTTTGGTAGGATTAGACATATATCAACAACTACAATTAAAGCTACAGGAATAGAAGTAGCAGTTGGTGATATAGTTAAAATAGAATCCCAACAACATTTATACACAGTTTTAGGAATGGTAGCATCTATTGAATCAACAGATTTTACAATAGTTCCTTTTTCATTTATTGAAGGTTTTCGTATTCATGATAAAGTTTATTTGCAAAAAGAAGGATTATCTGTAAAAACAGGATATGGCTTGCTTGGTCGAGTGATTAATGCTTTAGGTGAGCCAATTGATGATAAAGGAAAGGTAAGGAATTTAGAAGAGAGTTCTTCTATAAATAAACTTTCTATGCCTGCTCTTGAACGTGGTATTATTGATGAAAGATTTGCAACTGGAGTAAAACCTATTGATTCTATGTTAACATCAGGCAAAGGCCAAAAAGTAGGTATCTTTGCAGGTTCAGGTGTTGGTAAATCTACCTTAATGGGAATGATTGTTAAAGGCTGCGAAGCTCAAATAAAAGTTGTAGCTTTAATTGGGGAGAGAGGTAGAGAAATACCTGAGTTTATTCATTATAATTTAAATAATGATTTAGAGAATACAATAATTGTTGCAGCAACTTCAGATGAATCTGCTTTAATGCGTAAATATGGTGCTTTTACAGCTATGGCAATTGCAGAGTTTTTTAGAGATAAAGGACATGATGTTCTTTTGATGATGGATTCTGTAACTAGATTTGCAATGGCTCAAAGAGAGATTGGTTTAAGTACTGGAGAACCACCAGTTAGCCGTGGATATCCACCCTCTGTATTTGCTCTTTTACCTCAATTAATGGAGCGTGCAGGGAATAATGCTAAAGGTTCTATAACAGCATTTTTTACAGTTCTTGTAGATGGTGATGACATGAATGATCCAATATCTGATCAAAGTAGATCTATTTTAGATGGACATATAGTATTAACAAGAGATTTGACCGAACAAGGTTTTTATCCTCCTATTAATATATTAAAATCTGCTTCTAGGGTTATGGATAAGGTTGTTAATGATGAACATTATAATTATTTTTTAAAGCTAAAAAGGGTATTATCATTAATAAAAGAGAATGAAGTTCTTGTAAGAGTTGGTGCTTATAAGCCTGGAATGGATCAAGAGCTTGATGATGCATTAGCTAGAAAAGATAAAATTAGAGAGTTCTTGACACAAACCATGAAAGAACAGTATAATTATAATGAAATACTAGCAAAGTTTAAGGAGGTATTCCAATGATTAGGTCAACTGAACAAACTTTATATAGATTAGATAACTTAAATGCTGAACAGCAAAGAATTAGTTATCAAATGAGTACTGGTAAAAAACTAGAACAAGGTAGTGATGATTCGAATTTGTATACTCGAGAAATTTATATAGATGATAAAATTAGAGTATATGAAGGCTTAAAAACACAAATTGAAAAAACAACTGCTCAGAATAATGTAGCTGATTCTACTTTAGGTGAAGTAAAAAATTTACTGACATATGTAAAAGCTGAAGTTATAAAAGCATTAAATGATACAACTGACCCTGAAGCAAGGGCTGCAATTGCCATAAATCTGGCAGGAATTAAAGAAAACTTATACGATTTTGCAAATGAGCAAGTTGAAGGTGAGTATTTATATGCAGGTTCAGATACTCAAGTTAGACCATTTAGTAAAGATGCAGATGGAAGAGTAATTTATAATGGTGATGCTTTTTTAAGAAAAGTAGCAGTTGAAGATGGTTCTTATAGAGAAAGAGGAATTACAGGATTTGAAACTTTTATGTATACTTCTAGTAGTGCATTAAAAAACTCTACATTGGAATTTGATGCAAGTGAAAGAATTATTGACCAAGATGGTTATGAATGGAAAATTGAAGCTGCTACAACTTCTACTGCTGGAGCAACATTAAATTTTGCTTCTACAGAATCTTTGATTGATCAAAATGGAAAAGTCTGGACTTTAAATGATGCTAATACAGAACTCGAAGATGGAAAAGGGAATAGTTTATCTGTAGTAGCTGGTGCTACAGCAGGTACATATGATGTTGTTGTTCCAGCAGATGAGCCTGCACCAGCAGAAACATCAAGTTTGGGTGTGATTAATCAACTTGTAAAATATGATGAAGATGGGAATGCAACTTCTGAGATAAGACCTGTTACAAGTGGTGTGGATAAAGCTTTTCAAATTACAACGCCAAATGTAGATGGAACAAAATTTGAAGCTAAAGCAAATACTTTTGATGTAATGGACAAAATTATTAATGCATTAAATGAAAAAGATTCACTTGGAAATACTGTATCTACGGATGTCGCTAGAGCATCATTACAAGAAGGTCTTGGTGAGATTACAGAAGCTTTTGAAGCAGCAAATGTTGGGCATGCAAAATTAGGTGGAAGAAATAGAGTATTTGAAGTATCTTTGGATAGAGTTAGTACTAAACTAACACAGTTTAATATTCTGTCACAAGAAATAGGTGCTGTAGATTTATCAAAAGTAGCTGTTGAAGCAAAAGCCTTAGAATTGACATATACAGCTCTTTATTCAACAATCAATAAGATGAATGAATTATCTTTAATTAACTTTATTAGATAAATTTTAAAGCGTTAAATGAATTTAAAAAGGATATTTTCAAAAGATTTATTTGTAGTTGCACTTTTTGTAGCAATTTTAACAATTATTATT
>NZ_BDIR01000012.1 GCF_001895145.1 Arcobacter sp. LA11
ACAGCTACTAATGCTTCTGGTTCAGCGGCGGCGGAGAATGTAGAATTATCTGGAGACCTAGGAACTATTACTGCTACTGGTGATGTAGCAACTATTTCTAATGCTGATGCTGAAACAAGAGAAGCTCTTGATTTAATTGCAGCTGCAACTACAGATCTTACGAAATCAGGTACAGGGGCATCTGCAACTTATCAAATTGCGAGTGGTGCATCTCTTAATTTAGATGGACTGAATGTAGGAACTTTAGATCTTGCTTCAACTGCTACAGGTTCTATTTCTATTACTACTGATGAGCCAATTGTAGTAAAAAATAATAATGCATCAACTACAACTGACGTATTAACGCTTACAGGTTCAGGTATTACAGGTGGTGATTTATTAAGTTCTATTGCTGCTTTAGGTTCAGGAGAGTTAACTAAAACTAAAGCTTCTGAATTCCAAGATGTTGTAGATAATGCAATTACTGACCTAAATGGATATAGAGGGGATATAGGTTCGACTCAAAACCAAGTAGAATCTGCGGTTAGAAACTTAATGACTCAGTCTACTAATGTTAAGGCTGCTGAATCTATTATTAGAGATGTTGATTATGCTGCAGAATCTGCAAACTTCAACAAACAGAACATTATTTCTCAAGCTGGTTCTTATGCAATCAGTCAGGCGAATTCTGTTCAACAAAACGTTTTAAGATTATTACAATAATCTTTATAAGAAGTAGTGAGTTTATTATTCACTACTTCTTATTATAAAACTCTATATATTCTTTTATAATATTTTCAATCTGAGTACAAAATGTTTTATTCAAATAATTAATATGCTTTTTAGGATTAGAAATATCTTTTGAATGAAAGAAGGTAAATACATGAGGCATATTATATTTAAAATAGTTTAATAAAACTTTTTGTAAGTTTGTACATACTGATGGATTATAAATCACTTCATCAATTACCTTAAAATAAACACTTTTAAATTCTGAACTAGTTTTAAATTTTCTTAATTTCATATTTTTAAATATATCCAAATATAAATTTGCTTGTACTATTTTTTTATTTATAAATTTTTCTTCTAATTTATTAATTTCATTTGAACTACATGATAAAAATTCTTTATGCAATTCTTCATAAAGTAAAGCTTTATCAAGTTTTATTTTATTATTAACAATTTTATTAGAATGAAGAGGTATAGCATTATTAAGATATGCTCCATCAGATAAATTATAAACCTTTGTAAAGTTATTATCCATAAACATATCAGTAAAATGATTCATATGTTCTACCGATAATCTATAAACTTCTAGGGTGTCAACTATTTCTCTAAAGTTACCTTTAATTTGAAGAACGTTTCTTTTAAATTTAAAAGAAGATACGTCAGACTCTTTTTCAATATGATTTGCTAAACCACTACAATGATCATCAATATGAGTCTTATCATCTGAACTTAATGCAAAATCAATTCCTATTAAATTAATAATCTTCGAACCAAATATAAGCATTAAAGCATAAGTTATTTCTCCAATACTTGGACTTGTCAGCTCTCCAAATCCTTTTTTTACCTCAAACATTGTTTGAAATAAAAAAATATTCTCTTTTTTGAAAAAAGTTAATAATTTCTCATTTATACCAGTTGAAAATAAAAATATAGTTTTTTTAAAAAAATCACTATTCTTAATCTTTTTTGTTGTTCTTTCTTCATCTTGTTCATCAAAATGAGTAACTATATCTGGAACAATTCCATTTTTTTCCAAATATGGTATTATTACAAAAATAGATACAATTATATATTTATCTCTATTTTTCTGTAAAAACTCTATATTTTTTTGTAAAGAGGGTCCTGCGGCCAAAATAATAACAGGTTTATTAAATGAAGATAAATATAATTTTTCTGATATATTTAAAATATTATATCCATTATTGATTCTATGAATTGTTCTTCTTAAGTTTTTTAAAGACCTATTATAACTATATAGAAAATGGCTTTGACTAACAAAAAGACTTTGAATTTCATCAAAATATATCTTACAAGAATTACTAAATAAAGAAAACTTCATATATTGATTATAAAAAAAAGAAAGATGGAAGAAAGTATTAAAAGTTTTTTTAAAAGAACTTTTTTCTTCAGATACAGAAAATATATATTTTACATTTTTAGATAAATTATAGTATTTTGTTGTAAATAAGGATAACCTAAAAATCTCCAAAGAAGGTTCCACTATAAAATATATTTTTGAATTAACCTTATTCATTACTCTTTCCAAATGAAAACCTAATCCACATCCAAATATTATATATGAATAAATCTCATTTAATTCAAATTTATCTTTTAAATTTGAATTTGTATAATGAACAATAGGAGCATTAGATATAATAGTATCTAATTTATAAAATGGGGTTTTCTTTTCGGTTTCTAGAAGTTCATCACTATATTTTAAAGAGTAGAAAGTTTTAAAACTATCTTCATTAGGGTTAGAATTTATTGAGCTTAAAATAGTTGTAGTTGATTGCTCATGATTTTTACCATATAAGTAGCTATTTGATAAATTATCTAAAAGATCAAATCCATAGTCTTTATATTCTAAAGTATATTGTTCCTTAATTTGATTTAATTCTATAGCAGTTTCATATATTTTAATTTTTTTATATAACTCATTATGATTTTTTTCAAAATACTCCATATTTTTAATATAGTTATTTACTACTTCTTGTTGTATCTCATTTTCTTCCATTAAGTCTTCCTATAGTTTTATTTGATACTGAATTCTAAACTCTTCTTGAAAAGCTTCTTTTAAAGTATCATCAAATTCCTGTACACTAAAATATACTCTTGTTAAATGCTTTTCGTGGTCATTACTATTTTGTAACATTATAAAAGGGTAAGAAACTTCTCTGTTGATTTTAATTTCTGATATGATAGTATCATTTATACCAAATCTTATTATACCGTCTGTTACACCTAAGCCACCACTACTACTCTGAATCAAAGATTTAGCTTGATAATGCCTAATATTTGTTTTTTCATTTATATAATATCGTTCGTAATTCTTGCCGCCATTTTTACATTCGTACCAAAATTTACTATTTTTATTTTGAGGTAAAAGAGTAAAAGTTCCTAATCGAATACTTCCTTTAACAAACTCATTCATTTTAAGTTTTATATCTAAAGTTATTTCATTTTTATTAAAGTCAATTATCCAATTTTTATATTCTATTGCAATTTCTTTCATATAAATAATTGAAGATAATTTATATAAATTGTTATCTATTTTTTCTAATGTAAAATCTTTGACATTATTTAAGTCTGCAATTTTTCTTGTTTGAGCAGACTCTATAGTTGTTGTTCCTGTATAAAAGTCTGCTCCATGACTTATATAATCTAAATCACCATGTTTCACGCTTCCAAAGTTTAAAGACTGATTATTTTTATAAACCCGAGATAAAGACATACCTTTTAGTTTATTAAAAACTATTTTGTAATTATCCTTTTCTAAAATTAATTTATTATTATCTTCTTTTAATTTAAGGTCACTAGAAATATCCAATTTTGAAGACTTCTCATTTATACAAATTATTTTTGACTTTAAATAGTTAAGAGCATTTTCCCATTTCTTTTCTGTAATATGAGTACGATAATCACTTCCCCAATATTTTAAAAGTTGTTTTTTATCAATATTTGTTTTTACATTTTTAAGAAATTTAAAACAAAGAGTATTTATATAGTTAGCCCCTCGACCACATGCTGACCAACGGCTTAATGAATATTTATTCTGCTTTTTAACCAAAACAGGAGTAGTGGATGAGGATAAAACTAACGCAACTTTATCATCTAATGTTTTTCTTAGGACTTCTGAAGGTAATGCAAATTCACCCAAGCTTTTTAAATTATTCATTGCTTTAGAAATACATTTCCACTCATCTTCTTTTATAATTGCTTCTGTTTCAAATCTTCCTGGTCGATAATTAAATACTTCTAAATCTGAACTATAAATAGATAAAGCTTTATACCCAGAATTCAGATGATGTTTTATTATTGTTATATACTCTTCTAGGCTCATTTCTGAATGTGCCATTCGTTGAAATTGCTGAAAAACAATTGTGTCAGTCCAAATTATTGGTAAACTAGATTCTATACCTTTCACAATAACAGGTTGATGAGAGTACGTTTTATCCCATTCTCCCTCAGGATGTAAGGAATATGCATTATTCCATTCCATTACTATTGCAATATAACCTGCTTCTTCATAAACATCAACCATAGAACTAGAAAATACTTGTTCATTTATATAAGCAATCTTAGGTTTTATACCTAAAATATTTTGATAGACTTCTAATCCAATCTTTTGATTTTCATAATTTATTTCATAAGGGACAAGTGGTCCAATAAGCTGTATGTAACCACTTCCAATTAACTCTATTAAACCTTCTTCATATAATTTCTTAAACTTTTTAATCCAAAAAGGTCTTAACTCAAGGATTTTTTCTAAACTATATGCACTTAATTCTAAACCAACTTTTAAATTATTATTTTGAACTAATTCTAATAAAGGAAAATATGTTTTATCTATAACTTCAGGTAAATTTTCTTCTTCAATAGCTGAAAAAGACAGATTTCCATGGTATATTTTATAAAATAGCTTATTCAAAAGTAATTTTCACTTTCTCTAAAAAGTTTTGTGCATTTAAAATTGCATCTTCTCTACTATCTCCTTTTGCCAATGCAAAACCTAATCTCTTAGAGTGATCTGTTGTTTTAGAATTCACTCTATCTCCTACTTTTGCGTGAAAAGTTGATAGTAATATATTTTTATCATACTCTAAATTATCAATACTTCTAATTATACCACTATGATTTTTATCTACAAACCTATATCTTAAAGATATAAAATCATTTCGTTTATATTCTAATTCATCTTTAGTCACTTTCATATTCATATGAAGTTTTATAGCGATTTTTATAAAATCTATTCCTGTAGATTCAGGAATCTCTACAGTTGAAAAATTACCTCCTGAAAGTCTAAGAGCAAACTCTATAATATGAAGTTCATCCTCATAAATTACAATATCACCTTTTATTACACCATTTTTTATATTTAGTTTTTTAGCAATTAAAAAAAGATACTCTTTTAACTCTCTCTTATGATTCTCTTTCATATATAACGATGGTAAATCACCACCATTTTCTATGATATTAGGTAAAAAGTTTTCCATGTCATCATAATTTCTATCAGAAAAGCCTATATTATATATTTCACCATCTATAACAAAAGATTCCGTACTAATCTGAGGGCCATTAAGATATTTTTCTACTAAAACTTTTTTTTGATTACTAAACTCTAAAGCATAATCATAATACTTCTCAATATTTTCTAAATCTTGAATAAAACTAATACCTCTTGCGGCTGAATTATCAACAGGTTTTAAAACAATAGGGAAACCATATACCTGAGTAAATTCTCTTATATCCTTAATACTTTTTACAAGCTTATATGAAGGGATAGCAATGCTATTCTCTTTCATAAATTCTTTAGAGTCAAATTTATTTTCACTTAGTTTTGCACACTCCAAATCTATTGTATAGTTCACACCTAAAAATTCCGCAGTTTGAGCAATAATATATGGGATATCAACTCCAAAAGCAATTACACCATCTACTTTTTTTGAAAGTTTTGTCTCTATAAAACTTTTTATTTGTTCAATATGTTTAATACTAACAACATAAAATTCATCAGAATAATCCTTTCCAGAAGCATTTTCATTTCCATCAAGAACAATAGTATATATTCCCATCTCTTTTGCTTTTAAGATTCCTGGAATTTGATCAGGTCCTGCTCCTAGAATAAGTAAAGTTTTCATTAAAAATATAATCCACCATTTACATTAATTACTTGTGCCGTAATATAACTACTTTCATCAGAGGCCAAAAACTTTACTACTTTTGCAACTTCATTTTGAGTTCCAAATCGTTTTAATAATATATTTTTCGATGCTTCTTTTACTACTTTAGATTGCATTCCACTTGCTGCCATTTCACTTTCAATAAGTCCAGCGGAAACAACATTACTTCTAATATTTTTAGGAGAAGCAAATCTAGCGATTACTTGAGATAAAGAGATTACTCCAGCTTTACTTGAAGCATAATGAGCAGTTCTAGGACCTCCATATTGTCCACTCACAGATCCTATATGAATAATACTTCCATTTTTTTTCATATATTTTAAAACCTCTTTAGAACATAAAAAAGGTCCTGCTAAATTAACAGACATTATATTATTCCAATCTTCTAATTCTGTTTGATTAAAATCTGTAGGTTTGTTTATTCCAGCATTATTAACTAAAACTGTAATTTTTTTAAAATCATTATTTATCTCTTTAAATACTTTTTTAATAGATTTCTCATCTTTTACATCAAGTTTATAAAATTTACATTTTACTTTAAAATTTTTTTCTACATACTTTAAAATACTTTCTGCTTCTTCTTTTTGAGTATTATATGTAAAAGCAACATTATAACCTGCACTTGCTAATTCAAGAACTATACTTTTTCCTATCCCTCTACTTCCACCTGTTATAATTGCAGTCTGTTTATTTAATTTCATTTTTAATATCCTCTATTGATATATTATATGCTTTAGCTAAATCTTCTGGATCACCAGACATTCCAAACTGATCTTTTATCCCAATTCTTACTAATTTAGTATTAATAGCATTTTCAGATAATACTTCTGCTACTGCACTTCCAAGTCCACCAATAATATTATGATCTTCACAAGTTATAACTTTTTCACTATTTTTAGTATATTTAATTATTGCATCTTTATCAATAGGTTTTATTGTACTTACATTTATAACTATTGCATCAGTATCTTTTGCAGCTTCTAAAGCTCTATGTACCATAATTCCAGTAGCAAAAATTGTAGTTTTGCCTATTCCTTCTCTTAATAAAGTAGCTTTTCCTATTTCAAATTTATAATTTGATTTATTTACTGTTGGAACCGGACTTCTTCCTGAACGCATATATACAGGACCTTCATACTCTATCATTGCTTTTGTTGCTTCTAAAACTTCAATATCATCACAAGGAGATAGTACAAGTATATTAGGGATACTTCTCATA
Organism: Arcobacter sp. LA11; assembly: GCF_001895145.1. Lineage (NCBI taxonomy): Bacteria > Pseudomonadati > Campylobacterota > Epsilonproteobacteria > Campylobacterales > Arcobacteraceae > Arcobacter > Arcobacter sp. LA11. Next base: position 7,108 of record NZ_BDIR01000012.1, read on the forward strand.
ACTGCTAAGTCTTCTACTGCTTGATGAGTTGCACCATCTGGACCTACATCAAGACCAGGATGACTTGCTACAATTTTTACATTTGCTTTTGGATATGCAATAGAGTTTCTTATTTGATCAAGAGGTCTAAGCGTTGCAAATACTCCATATGCCGTAGCAATAGGGATAACTCCTGTTTGTGCAATCCCACTTGCCACACTCATCATATTTTGCTCTGCTATTCCACACTGAATAAATCTATTAGAATATTTATCTTTAAAAAAATTCGTATTAGTTCCTCCAGCTACATCTGCATCAAGTACTACAAAATTATACTCATCGGCTAATTTAACCAACGAATGTCCAAAAGCTTCTCTTAATGAAATCATACTGTTCCTCCTAACTCTTTTATTGCAATATTTAGTTCTTCTTTATTAGGGGCTCTACTCCCATGCCATAAGGGATCATTTTCCATAAAAGAAACTCCTTTCCCTTTTATAGTATGAGCAATAATTACACTAGGTTTAGCCTTAATCTTTGAACATCTATCAAATGCTTCTTCTATTTGAGATAAACTATGTCCATCAATTTCAATAACATTCCAACCAAAAGCTTTCCATTTGTCTGCTAAAGGTTCTAAAGCAGTTATATTTTCACAATTATCATCACTTTGAAGTTTATTATAATCAACAATTGCAACAAAATTATCAAGTTTATGGAAAGTTCCAAACATAGCACCTTCCCAAATTTGGCCCTCATTACATTCGCCATCACCTAATATTGCATATGTTCTAAAATCTAGATTCTGTAATTTTGCTCCTAAAGCCATTCCCAGAGCCTGAGAAAAACCAATTCCTAAAGGTCCAGATACAGCTTCAACACCAGGTATTTTTAATGTAGGATGGCCTTCACATAATGAACCTGTTTGTCTAAGCTTTAAAAGTTCTTCCATTTCTAAAAATTCTTTTTCTACAAGCGCTGCATATAGTGCAGGAGCAGCATGTCCTTTAGACAAAATTATTCTATCTCTATTATTATCATTCATATTATCTTTATTTATATTCGCAACTTTAAAATATAAAATACCTAATATATCACTACAAGACAACGAACCACCAGGATGACCACTACCCGCAAAATGAAGTCCTTTTAACAGGTTTATTCTAATATTTGATATCTTTTTTTTCACTTTTCCACCTATTTCTAATTTTGGTTTGGTCTACTTAGTTGACTTTTAATGGCAACTTCTTCAATAAACGTAGCATCTTCAGGATATGTTAATTTTGAACAAAGTAACTTAGCCTCAACTGTTTTTGGTTTTACTTTTTCATATAATGAATATTCTACAAGAGAAAGCAACTCTATTGGACTATTCTTTAACGCTTCATTAAGTAATTTAAACTGAATAAATTCAGGTGTAACAAATTCTACAAGTTTTGATTTATCTGGTACATCTACAATACATCCCATAGAATCTATTTGAGCTATACCATTAACTATAGGACGTATTGGACAAGAGCAACCAGAGTGAACTGCGCTTTCATACAATTCTTCAATTTGTGAGACTGTAATAAATGGACGATTTGCATCAAATAATGATATTATTGTATTATCATCAATTTCCTCTACTTCACCTAGCCCAGATAAAAATGATTTCATTCTTTCATCTGCACCTTTTACCACTTTAACAAAAGATAAACTATCTGAAAAATAGTTTTCTATAACCTTATTAGTTTCTTCTATATCACTTTCTCTAGTAACAACAGAGATAGATGTAAAGAGCTTTGATTCAAGAATAGTTCTTAACGTCCAAATAAGAATTGGCACTTCTAGTATTGGAGTTAAATGTTTTGGTAAATTTGTTGCACCAAATCTTTGTCCTGAACCTGAAGCTAAAATTATGGCAACAGCATTCATTTATATCCTTTTTTTATTGCTTTAATATAAAGAGTCCATGCATCTTCTATGATTTTTTTATTGTCAAATGCTATATCTAGTTCTCTCCAGTTTTCAACTAATTCAACAGAAGAAGCATCATCTCCAGCTTTTAAATTCTCTAAATTCGATTGACCAAGATAAGATATATTAACAGTATGTCTTAAAGGATCTCTATTAGGATTAGAATAAACACCAATAAGTTTTAAAGAGTCAAAATTAATAGTAAGAGATGTTTCTTCTTTCAATTCTCTAGAACATGCTTGTTCCACAGACTCACCAATATCTACAAAACCTCCTGGCAAGGCTAAGCAGTTCTTATATGGTTCAAAAGCTCTACGAATCAAAAGAACAGCATTATCTCTAAAAATTACACAAGACACACTTACTAAAGGTGTTTTAACCATTTATAAATTCCTTACTAACTTATGATGATATCTCACCAGCATAATCTGAATATCCAAAATCAGGATTTGGAGTTGACCATGTTTCTCCATAAATCTTACTAAGATATTCAGCTGGAGGACTTGGTACATTCATTTGCTTACCATGAATCTCTATTTTTACACATTTACTAAACATTGTAGTTGGCCACTTCCAACTATAATCTTCAAATCTATCAATATAAATTTCAGAACTAACATCAAAAAAATCAATAGAAAAAGGAATTGACATACCATTATCAAGAAATAAAGTTGCCTTAATAGATTCTTGTTCGTATTCAGGTAGATATTTAAATTTTTCAAGAATACTAAAAATCTCATCTTTTGCATGAAGTGGAGCAAAAAAATCCATATCTATATCCCAAGTAATAAAATCTCCATCTCTAACAAAACCTAATGCTGTTCCACCTACTGATACTAAACTCTTATCATCTTTAAGCGCCAACATTAACTTATCCAACTTCTCCGCAGTCTCTTTTCTATTTTCTTCTGAAGAGAAAGGATGTAAGCCTAATAAAGCTTTTGGAGCAGGAGAGACTTTTTCTTCATCTATTCCATAACTCAAGATCTGTGGATAAATATCTTTTACATAACCAGAAGTGATCACAACTTTCTTAATAGCTCTTGAAGATAAAATATCTGGAGAACAAATCTCTTTCCCATTAATAAAACTTCCCCATTTCTTCGAATCATTATCAATAAAAAAATCTGGTAACTCTCCTGTATGTTGACAATAAGCTCTACCACCTCCTGCTGCTCCAAAAAAAACTACAATTTCTTTATTTTTCATTATTCTACATCCTGATTTGAAAACTCAACAAAACTAATATACTCTTGTTGTTTCATAAATTTTAACAATATTCTCAGAAGGAACACCTAATTTAAGTGCAGCTTCAAAAATAGCTTTTTGCCCACCATAACTTGATATCAACAATTTTGTTGAACTCCAATCTAAATCCATAATAACTGAAGGTTCATATATATTTATTCCTCTCCAAGATGTTCCATGCTTAATAGGATCAGAATCAATAATGATAAATAGTGTCTTACAATGAGAGTGAAATAAAGATAAGACTTGATACATAAACTCAGTATGGGCTCCACCTCCCCAAATAACTATTTTTTTAGACTCTGTTAAGTCATAAATAAATTTTTCAACATCCTTAATAGACCTATACCAAAATGATAGACTTTCATTTAAACTAGTCCAATCTTTCGAATTATATTTAAGTTGATAAGTTAAAGACAGATTATTTTTTATTGTTGCAAGAACACGATACCCATTATAATCTTCTGTTTCAAAACATAACTCTATATTCCAACCAGCTTGACTAAGACAGTTAAATAAACTATTACGACTAAAATGTGTCATATGTTGAACACTGAAAAAACTATTTATATCATTAGTCTTACCTTTTTCCAAAATAGGCACTTCTATAACTAGTTTTGTTGACTCATTTGAAATAGAATGCAATTTCTTTAAAGCTTCAATGGGTCTTGGTAAATGTTCTAAAAGATGAAACATTGTAATTGTATTAGGAGATTCTCCCTCAAAAGAAAAATTTTCAAAATCACCATGAAAGAACTCTATTTTATGTTCTTTATATTTCTCACGTCCCCTTCTTATTGCTTGTTCATCAATATCAACACCAAGCTTTATTACATTATCAGGTAATCTAGAAAGAAAATTTCCATCATAACAACCTACATCTAATACTCTAGCATTATCATCTAAAAGTTTATAATCATTCAGCCAATTTATTTGCTCTTGTGTATGTTTAAGAGAGGAACCATAACTTTGTCCAGCTTCTTCAAATAGTCTTTCAAACCCTATATTTGAATAACATGGATTCATATATAGTGCTCCACACTCTCTACAGTGTTGTTGATTAATATCTACCTGTTTAGCTTTCCTAGAGTCAGAAAAAAATTGAAAATTATTTAGTGTTATAATTGTTCTATAATCATTTGCATTACATATAGGACAGTTCCTATACTCTAACAATGTTTCATTATCTTTATTTACATAAGTATTAATTTTATTCCACTCTATGTCACTCATTAAATTACCTTTCAAAGCTTCATTTCATCAAATCTTATAAGTAGATATTACTTCTGTAACTAAACATTTTGGAAACAATTTTTTTACTTTAAAATCAAAGTTTAATTTTTTTATATTAATTTCATCTTTTCTTAAAATTAGATTTATCTTATCACTATTCATCTTACAACTTGCTTTATAATGTTCCTCATCTAAACATATATGAATAGCCGGTATATCCATAGCTAAAAGCTCATAAGCACTTACTCCAAAAGAGATTACTGCAAAATCAATCTTAGTTAAAAAACTAGCCATATTTTTTACATCAAAATAGATATTTATATTTTTTCCTAAATTTTTTATTCTCTTTCTATCCGGATGATTTTCTTTTATGATTACAGAAATATTAATATTTTGTTCTATACTAATCAACTCTTCTACAACTTCAAATGTTAAATGATAAGGATCTGTTCCTCCCATCATTACTAAAACATTAGGGATATCATTCTTCTGTTTTTTACAATCTTGATAAAACTCATCTCGCAGTATCACATATTCAAACCCTTTATAGACTTTACCACTATAATCTTTTTCATTAATTGTTGCATGAGGAGGATAAAAACATAAGTCACACTCTTTTGCATATTCACTTGGTTCATCAATTGCAATTGTTAGTATCTTTTTTTCTTTGAGTTTTTTTATTGTCTTAATGGGAAAATTATCTCTTACATCTCCAATAAAAATATTTATATTTTTATTATCAGTAATATTTTGAATCCAACTATCATAATTAAAATTTTCTTCACTTGGAATTAGAATATTATATTTACTCTCTTTAATCTTTTTAATTCCAAGTTCATAGTTCTTTGTAGCAAAATAGATTTTATATCCCATTTTTTCTAAGTTTTTAGCTAAAACTAAACATCTTGTTATATGTCCTAATCCTATTTTTTCTGAAGCATCACATCTTATTAAAATATTTTTTTTCATTACTGCCTCTATAACTAAATACTATAATTTCATTCTAAAAAGTTTCTCTAATCTTTTTTAGTGGTCTTAATCCATCACGAGGATCTGCTCTCCAATCCCTATCTGCAAATTCACTTGGCGCTGCTTTTTTTATACCATCACCATCAGCTATAATTCCTTCATTAACAAGATTTATTGTATTACATATCTGCTCTGGTAACCAGCAATGGCCAGATGAAAACTCTTCTCCTTCACCTTCTAAATCTAAATGAAACTCTACCATTGTTGCATCATATTTGTATATAGCACGTAATAAAACAGCTGTTGATACAGAATGATCTGATAAACCTATATTACAATTAAATGCTTCTCGTAATGTTCTTATTGCCGATACATTCGCCTCTTTAACAGGTGTGGGATAACCAGATATAGCATGAAGTAAAGTTAATTTGGCATCACTGTTTGCTCTAAAAACTTTTACGGCATGAGCTATTTCTTCTATAGTTGCCATACCTGTAGAAAGAACCAATTCTTTACCTGTCTTTGCACATTCAATTATCAAATCATCCCATAATAATTCATACGAAGCTATCTTATAAAAATCAACATAAGGTTCTAATTCTCTAACAGCCTTTAAATAAAATGGAGTACATGAGAACTTCATGCCCAATTCATGAGTATAAGAAGATAATTCAGGTAGAAATTCTATTGGTAATTCCCACTCTTTTCTTTTCACATGTTCTTTACTTTTTGCCAAAATTTCTGGAGCAAACAATTCATCTATCTTAAAAAGCTGGAATTTTACAGCACTACAACCAATTTGGGAAGATACTTTAATAAACTCTTTAGCTCTATCTAAATCTTTTCCATGATTACTTGATACCTCAGCTATAAACATAGGAAACTCTTGATTCATTACTAGCCTTTCTTTTGTTCTACATGAGAGTTTATCTCATAAATATATTTATTTTCTTCTAGCATTTGAATAAGTTCTTCATACGAAAAATCTATTCTATTATTTAATCTTAAATAAATTTCTTTAATTGCTATATAGTCATCTTCTTCATCTAATGTTAGTCTATATTTTGAATCATCATTTTTATTTTTTAAAAGACTTATCTCAATATCATTTTTTATAGTCTTATACATATATGGAGTAACATGCTCTTTTTCAAAAAAAGTTGTCGCATTTAAATATGCTTTTTTCAATAATCCAAATCTAAAAACTTCTGTATCTAATCCTCTAGGGAAACCTGTAGATTGATTAGCTGAACTATAATCACTATTATTCTTTCTAAAAAACTCTAAAGTTCTTCCAAGTATCTCTTGATCTATTAAAGGACAATCAGAAGTACACCTTATAATAATATCATTATCTCCAACTCCATACTTTAATGAAGCCTCGTAATACCTACTTAATACATTACTAGTATCACCTTCATAATATTTAATACCTAGTTTTTTACATAATTCAACAATAGGCTTTTCGGTTCCATCATTCGTTGTTGCAATTATAATATTCTCTTTAAATTTTCTAAGCCTATCAATCATTATTTCTAAAACTGTTTTTCCACATAAAGGAAGCATTACTTTTGAAGGTAATCTTGTACTAGTCATTCGTGCTTGAATAATTATAAAAAATTTATCCATTTAAAACTTCTAGAAGAGTCTTAATTACATATTTTTGCTCTTTTATTGAAAGACTTGGATATATTGGTAAAGATATTGCTTTTGCATAGTATTCATCCATTACAGGAGTATATTCCTTTCCATATCCTAACTTTTTATAAAAAGGCTGCTTATTAATTGGAATATAATGATATTGTACTCCAATATTTTTTTCATGCATTTTAATAACAAATTCTTTTTTATTTATTTTTAATTTGTCAAAATCTATTTTTATTATATAAAGATGGTAAGAAGAGTTTCTAGTAAATTTATATAAAGACTTAATATTTTTAATTTTCTCAAATGCAAGATCATAATTTTTAGCTAAAAGATGTCTCTTCTCAATAAATTCATCTAATTTTTTTAATTGAGATAGTCCTAAAGTACAAGATATATCAGTTAGTCTATAATTAAATCCTAATTCTTTCATATCATAATGCCATGGTGTTACACTACGATCATTTTCCATTCCATGATTTCTAAGACTTAGAAGTCTTTTATATAATTTTTTTGAATTAGTAGTTATCGCTCCACCTTCTCCCGTTGTTATATGTTTTACAGGATGAAATGAGAATATTGATAAGTCCGAATTTTTACAAGATCCAGCTTTGACATTTTTAAATTGTGCGCCTATAGAATGTGCACAATCTTCTAGTATTTTAATACCGTATTTATCTTTTAATCTTTTAATCTTTTTCTGATTTAAAGGATTACCTGAAAAGTGAACTCCGTAAAGTGCTTTAATAGAGGTGTCATTTTTTAATACTTTTTCACATAAATCTAAGTCTATATTTCCATCTTCACCAATATCTACAAAAATAGGCTTTGCATTTGCATACAAAATACCATTTGACGTAGCTAAAAAAGAATTTGGAGTTGTTATAACTTTATCTTTTTCTTTTAAAAGAACTATAGAACTTAGATGTAACGCCGCTGTACCATTTGAAACTACTATACAGTATTTTGCCCCAGTATATTGACAAATTGCTTTTTCAAACTCTAAGACTTTAGAACCTGTAGTTAAGTAATCTGATTTTAAAGTTTCAATAACACTATTTATATCATCTTCTGAAATAGTTTGTCTTCCATAAGGTATAAAATTCAAGTTTAAACATCCTTAGCAAATAAAAGAAGCTCATCAGAACTTAACCAACAATCATTACTTCCTGAATTATATTCAAAACCATGATTTACTTTATTTCCTTTTTCTCCTAAACTATTTTTAGAATAGTCTCTTGAACCAAAGAACTTAATAGTTGGTGCGATTACATAATGATCTTTAAATTCTAATGTTAAGTGAGAATCATCACTTGGGCACATGATTTCATGAAGTTTTTCTCCAGGCCTTATTCCAATAATCTCACAATTTAATTCTGGAGCTAATGCTTTTGCCAAATCAACAATTTTCATAGAAGGAATTTTAGGAATAAATATTTCACCTCCCTGCATTCTTTCAAAGTTCTTTAAAACAAAATCAACTCCTTGCTCAAGAGTTATCATAAATCTTGTCATTTTTTCATCTGTAATAGGAAGAGAACTTGCTCCTTCATTAATAAGTTTTTTAAAAAAAGGAATCACTGAACCTCTACTTCCAATAACATTCCCATATCTAACTACAGAAAAAGAAGTATTCTGCTTCCCTACAAGATTATTTGCAGCAACAAACAGCTTATCTGAAGCGAGTTTCGTTGCACCATAAAGATTTATAGGATTTGCAGCTTTATCTGTCGAAAGAGCAATAATTTTTTCTACTTTATTTTCTATTGCTGCATCAATTACATTTTGTGCACCATTAATATTTGTTTTAATACATTCCATAGGATTATATTCAGCAATAGGAACATGCTTAAGAGCTGCCGCATGAATAACATAATCAACATCTTTCATTGCTTTTTTAAGTCTAGAAGCATCTCTTACATCTCCAATAAAATATCTCATACATTTATTATCATAATCCTGAGCCATTTCATATTGTTTTAATTCATCTCTAGAATAAATAATAATTTTATTTGGTTGATATTTTTTCAATAACATTTCAGTATACTTTTTACCAAAGCTTCCCGTACCACCAGTTATTAAAATATTTTTATTATTGAACATCATTGGCCTTTTAATCTAAGTAAAAGATTTGTTTATAATATAGTATCCAATAAATTATTTAACTTTTATTTTAAGAGTATATATGCAATAATTTATTACAAATAAATTTATAGGTTTTTAAATGGCAGATAATCCAATTCCAGAAGATATACTAAAAATACAAAAAAAATTAGCAACTTATGAAAAAGGTTCTAGAAACTATAAGAAATATACAAAAATACTAGCTAAACATGTAAAAAGATTTACTATGAAAAAAAGAGTCTCTTCTCATATAAAAACAATTGAAACTGTAGAAAAAATATCTGAAGAAAAAATAGAATCTAAAAAATCTTAAAATTTAATATTGCAATTTGCAATAAAATCATTTACTTTAAAAAAAATCTGATAAAATTCCAACATAAATAAAACATAGGACTAAAAATTATGGATGATAATCAAAAAAAATCACTTGACTTAGCAATAAAACAAATAGATAAAACATTTGGAAAAGGTACTTTAATTAGACTTGGGGATAAAGAAGTTGTTCCAACAGAAGCAATTTCAACGGGTTCACTTGGACTTGATTTAGCTCTTGGCGTTGGAGGACTTCCAAAAGGTAGAGTTATTGAAATATATGGACCTGAATCTTCTGGTAAAACTACATTAACTTTACATGCAATTGCTGAATGTCAAAAAGCAGGTGGAGTTTGTGCATTTATTGATGCGGAGCATGCACTTGATGTTGTATATGCAAAAAACTTAGGTGTAGACACTGATAACTTACTGGTTTCTCAACCAGACTTTGGAGAGCAAGCTTTAGAAATCCTTGAAACAGTTATTAGATCTGGTGCTGTTGATTTAGTAGTCGTGGATTCAGTTGCAGCACTTACTCCAAAAGTTGAAATTGATGGAGATATGGATGACATGCAAGTTGGTGTTCAAGCAAGACTTATGTCTAAAGCACTTAGAAAAATCACTGGTTTATTAAATAAAATGAATACAACGGTAATCTTTATTAACCAAATTAGAATGAAAATTGGTATGACTGGTTATGGATCTCCTGAAACAACTACTGGTGGAAATGCACTTAAATTCTACTCTTCTGTTAGACTTGATATTAGAAGAATTGCAACACTTAAACAAGCTGAAAATTCTATTGGTAATAGAGTAAAGGTAAAAGTAGTTAAAAATAAAGTTGCTGCACCATTTAAACAAGCAGAATTTGACATTATGTTTGGAGAAGGAATTTCTAAAACTGGTGAACTTATTGATTATGGTGTAAAACTTGATATTGTGGATAAAGCAGGAGCTTGGTTCTCTTACAATGATTCAAAAGTAGGACAAGGAAAAGAGAACTCAAAAGTATTCTTAAAAGAAAATCCAGAAGTTGCACTTGAAATTGAAAACAAAATTTTAACTGCTATGGGTGTAAATGATGAAATCATTCAAGGTGAAGCAGAAAAAGACGATGAATAATATTAAAAGAGGTACTCTCCTCTTTTAATAAAAAACTACTCAATATTTTTTTATATCTTTCTAAATTATTTAAAAAAACCTAGTAAAAGCAATTACCAATGAACTTTTTAGTATAATATCCAAAATTTAAGCAAATTATAGGAGAGTTACGTGGTATTTATTGATAACGTATACGCAGATGAAGTATTAGACTCAAGAGGAAACCCAACAGTTAGAGCGACAATTGTTTTAAGTGATGGTACAAAACAAAGTGCAATCGTTCCAAGTGGAGCAAGTACTGGAAAAAGAGAAGCTTTAGAATTAAGAGACGGTGATAATAGATTTTTAGGTAAAGGTGTTTTAAAAGCAGTTGAAAATGTAAACACTGTTATTGCTGATGAATTAATGGGACTAAGTCCGTATAACCAAGCAGAAGTTGATGCTACTATGAAAGATATTGATGGTACACAAAACTACTCAAACTTAGGTGCAAATGCAGTACTAGGTGTTTCTATGGCCGTTGCTCGTGCAGCAGCAGCGTCACTTGATATTCCATTGTACAGATACCTTGGTGGAGCAAATGCAATGACTATGCCTGTTCCAATGTTTAATATCATCAACGGTGGAGAACATGCAAATAACTCTGTTGACTTCCAAGAATATATGATTATGCCAGTTGGATTTGAAGACTTCAATGAAGGTCTTAGAGCTACAGCTGAAATTTATCAACACCTTAAAAAAGTAATTGATGAAATGGGTGAATCAACTGCAGTTGGGGATGAAGGGGGATTCGCTCCAAACCTAAAATCAAATGAAGAGCCTTTAGAAGTTATTGTAAAAGCAATTGAAAAAGCTGGATATAAGCCAGGGGAACAAATTGCATTAGCACTTGATGTTGCAGCATCTGAACTTATCAATGATAAAGGTCTTTATGTATTGAAGTCTGAAAATAGAGAGATTACATCTAAAGAACTTGTAAATTATTATGCAGATTTATGTGCTAAATATCCAATCGTATCTATTGAAGATGGATTAAGTGAAGATGACTGGGATGGATGGAAAGTATTAACTGAAATTCTAGGAGATAAAGTTCAATTAGTTGGAGATGATTTATTTGTAACAAATGCATCAATCTTAGCAGAAGGAATTTCTAAAAATATTGCAAACTCAATTTTAATTAAACCAAATCAAATTGGTTCAGTTTCTGAAACTATGTTAACTATTAGATTAGCACAAAGAAACAACTATAACTGTGTTATGTCTCATAGATCAGGAGAGAGTGAAGATGCATTTATTGCTGATTTTGCAGTTGCTTTAAATTGTGGTCAAATCAAAACTGGTTCAACAGCTAGAAGTGATAGAATCGCTAAATACAATAGATTACTAGAAATTGGTGCAGAAATCGGTTATGCTGAATATTTAGGGAAACAACCTTTCTCTAAATAATTTATGAAAGAAAAATTTCATGAACTTAAGAAATTTTCGTTAATAGTAATAGTCTCTATTGCTATTACGATATTTCTTAGCTATCATGTTGCTAACGTTCTTTTTGGAGATACTTCTTTAGAAGTTTATAATTCTTTGAAACATAAAAAAGAGTACCTCCAAAATGAAATTAAAAGATTGCAACAAGATAATGCGCATTTGCAAAAAGAGTATTTTGAATTAAAAAATTTGGAGCCTGAAGAATGAAAACTTTATTTACACTTTTACTAGTTTTATCTACAAGTTTAATTGCTAGAGAAAACCCATTTGAGCCTACAAATGCTTATGAAGAAGAAGCAGCAAGAATGATAGAAATAAATGAGGTAGAACAAGATTATGATGTAGAGTTTCAACAAGAACAACAATACATAAATACTATGTATGAGAAAATGACAAAACCTGTTGAAGAAAAAAAACCTATGATGGTTGAAAAACCAAAACCTGCTCCTAAGCCTGCTTTAACTGAAGAAAAAGTAAAAAAACTTATTAAAAAAGCTCAAAAAGAAACAGAAGCAAAAACAAGAACAATTGTTAAAAAAGTTGTTGATAAGCCAAAAGAAATCAAGCAAGTTGTTTATGTAAAACCTAGACTTGATGTTACTATGGAAAAAGAGATTTTACCATTTGTTAAAATTGAATATGACAATGACAAAATTGATATTCATTCAAAATACAAAGTTACCAAAAAGCTTACTTTACCTGGTAAGAAAAAAATTATTTTAGATTATTCAGCAAAAGAAAATTTTTATACAAAAAGAGAAACTTTAGATTCTACAAGTTTTCCAAAAATTGCTGTAGGTAATCATAAAAAAGAAAAGTTTTTCAGAGTAGTAATTGAACTTTCTGAACTACCAGAAAATTATGAAGTAACTTATGATGATATGAAAGTAAGCATTGTTAAACTGTATGAAATGTAATACAGTTTAACAATAAGCACTCTTTTACAAATCACTATAAATTTTATTCACTCTCTTTTAATTTTATAAAATTAGATAAAATTCTAATTGCAATCATTACAACAAGAACTTCAACTATTGCCGCTAAAATAAATGCATAATAATAAAACTGCGTAATCGAATGATTATGATAAGCCAATGTAGATACAGCAATTAAAAGTGTTAATGGCATAGAATGAGAAAGCCCTATCATAAAGAACTTATCCCATCCCATATCTTTAATAAACAGAGTTGAACCAATAAGTCTAATAATAATCATTGCAAAAGTAATCAATAATGCAGTATAAATTAATCCATCATGAAAAAGTGATTCTAATTCAAAAGATGCCCCAACAGAGATAAAGAAAATAGGAACTAACCATCCAAAACCAAAGTGTTCCAATTTGTGAGGTAGTTGTTTATTATGTTCTTCAAAAAATGTTGTAATAAAAGTTCCAGCAATAAATGCTCCAAAAGCAACCTCTAAGTGTAAGTAAATCATTACAGTAATCATTAAAAAGAAAATAGTCATAGAGACTCTTATATCTTGTTCTTGGTGGTCAACTTCTGGCATCAAAAATGCTTTTATTTCTGGATACCACCAAATAAGATTATGAAATAACTTATAAACAAAAAGCATTGAGATAAGAAAAATAGTGAATAAAAACATTGTTTTATAAAACTCAAAATTTATCCCAAATTCTAGAGCAGCAGAAACAGTTGTAAGGGCAAAGATTGATACAATCTCACCAATTAGTCCAACCGTAATTGATAAACCAATCCACTCAACATCACCATACTCTTTTTTTAAAGCTGCTAATAATCCTATAGAAATAAGAGGTAAAATTACAATAAATATATATCCTAAATCTAGATAAAAAGTAATTATCGCAGCAAAAGAAAAGAGTATCACATTGTATATTAATGATTTTTTTAAAAGATTACTTGAAATATTTACAAGCTTTTTCAAGTCTACTTCAAGACCTGCTAAAAACATCAAATAAAGAAATCCAAGTTCTGCAACAAGTTCTAAAATAGAATGCTCAACTATAAAAGCAAAATATGCTGCAAGTGCTCCAAGCGTTATTTCTACAGTAATTGTAGGTAGTCTAAGTAACTTAGCAATTAAGGGTGAAGAAAATATGATTAATGATATTGATATGATTATTAGTATTTCTTCACTCATTGATTTTCCTAAAAGTTAGTTTCTTTCTCTTATAACTTTAATACCTTGTTTCTCTAGCTCTTCTATATCCTCAGCTGGTGTTCTTCCCGCAGTAGTCAAATAGTCACCAATAACAAAGGCATTTGCACCTTTTTCAAAGATTTTATATTGTTCATCACCAAACATTAATTCTCTACCACCTGCAACCATAATTTTCATTGCATTTGGAATCATTTTTCTTGCTAATGTAATTAATTCAAAAGCTTCTTCTCTTGATACGCTATTTTCAACAATAGGTAAAGCTTCATTTGGATGAAAGAAGTTCAATGGCACATTCATAGGATCTAAAGAAGCAATAGACTCAAGCATTGATACTCTTTGTTCTTGTGTTTCACCTAAACCAAAGATACCTCCACAAACAAGTCTCAGCCCAACTTCTTTTACATTTAAACAGGTCTGATATCTCTCTTCCCACGTATGAGTTGTAACAATCTGAGAATAGAAATCTTGTGCTGTTTCTAAATTGTGATTGTAAGCATCAACACCAGCTTCTTTTAAAGTTTGAATTTGCTCAACAGATGCAGTTCCATTACAAGCAATTAAAATTAAACCAAGATCTTCTTTTTTTACTGCACGAGCAGCTTCACAAACAAAAGCAAGTCTTTTATCATCTAAGCCTTTTCCTGCTGTTACTAAACAAAAACCATTAGCACCATTTGTTCTTGCTCTTTTTGCCTCTTCTACTATTTGTTCTATTTCTTTTCTTTTATATCTATCTATATCTGCTTTATATTTTACACTTTGGGTACAAAATTTGCAATCTTCATTACATGTACCACTTTCTATATTACAAATAGCACATAAAAAAATTTCTTTATTTTCGTTCATATTTTATCTCTTTTTTTTCAAACTTCTTTTTGGTAATTTCCCTTGAGTAATAATTAATTATATACTCATTTTCATTAATTTCTAACAACACACACTCGCACTTTGGTTTCTCCCTTGCACATACTTCACCAGGGTTTAAAAACAAAGTTCCTTCTTTATAATCTGTTTCAAAAATATGAGTATGACCATAAATCACCACATCACTATCACCATTTATATAATAAGGAAGATGCATAAGTTTAAATGTTGTATCTTCTATCTTAAAATGATAAGGTTCTTGTTTGATAGTATATTTATTTTGTAGTGAGATTAAAGACATATCATTATTTCCAAAAACACTAACGTAAGTTAAATTTGATTCTTCTAAAAGTTTTAAATTATCTTCAACACATAAGTCTCCAGCATGGATTAAATACTGTGCTTTCTTAGATTTAAGAAGTTCAATAACTTCTCTTGTATAGTCAACCTTATGATGACTATCTGAAAAGACACCTATTTTCATAGACTACTTATCAGTTTTTTTAGCTGCTGGCTTTTTTGTTGTAGTTTTCTTTGCCGTAGTTTTTTTAGCGGGTGCTTTCTTCTTGGCAGTTGTTCTTTTAGCTGGAGTCTTTCTTGCAGTTCCTTTAGATTTAGGGTCTTTAGCAATTATTTCTAAAGTCTGTTCTAAAGTTAAATCTTCAGCTTCTACACCTTTTGGTATTTTAAAGTTTTTTCTTCCTTGTTTAATATAAGGACCATATTGACCAATTAGAATTTGTATTTTCTCTTTTTCAAATACTTTTATTGTAGCTTTTTCTTTTGCTTCTGAAATCTCTTTTATAACCTCTAAAGCTCTTGGCAATTCAATTGTATAAGGGTCATCTGTTTTTAAAGAAAAATAAGTTGATTTTACTTGTAAATAAGGGCCAAATCTTCCAATGTTTGCTTTAATATCTTCACCACTTGAATCTTGACCTACAACTCTAGGAAGAGTAAATAAAAATAGTGCCTCTTCAAGTGTAATTGTATCCATGTTTAAATGATCAGGAATAGCTACAAACTTTGGTTTTTCTTCATCGTCTTTTGTTCCGATTTGAACAAAAGGACCAAATCTACCAACTCTTGCACTCATTGGTTTTCCACTTTTAGGGTCAGTTCCAATTTCCCTAATTTGAAGATAATCTTCTTTATTTACGCTCTCTTCTTTTTCATTAATAGTTTTTTTGAAATCACCATAAAACTCTTGCATAACTTGTTGCCATGCAATTTTTCCATCTGCAATTTCATCAAACTCTTCTTCTACTCTTGCAGTAAAACCTAAATCTACAATATGAGGGAAATGGTCAACTAAGAAACTATTAACAATCTCACCAGTTGGTGTAGGGGCTAGTTTTTTATCTTCTGTTTTAACTACGTATTCTCTTGCTTGAATAGTTGAAATAGTTGGAGCATAAGTTGATGGTCTTCCAATTCCTTCGCCTTCAAGTTTTTTAACTAAAGATGCTTCTGTATATCTTGCAGGTGGTTTTGTAAAATTTTGTTCTAAATCTAATTTTTCAAGATTTAAAATAGTTCCAACTTTTATAGTTGGTAAAATCTTTTCAGTACTATCAAGTGCTGATTCTGGATTGTCACTACCTTCTGTATATGCTTTCATAAATCCAGCAAATACAATTCTTTGTCCCTTAGTTTGGAATTCAAACTCTTTATCTTTTCCTGCATTGATTTTATATGTAGTATTTGCAATTTTTGCAGCTGCCATTTGAGTTGCAAGTGTTCTTTTCCAAATAAGAGAATAAAGCTTATATTGTGCATTATCTACAAAAGCCTTTATATCACTTGGTTTAAGGGCTAAATTAACAGGTCTGATTGCTTCATGAGCTTCTTGTGCTCCTTTTGCTTTGGATTTATATACTCTTGGTTTATTTAATGAGTACTCTTTTCCATACTCAGCTTCAATAACCTCTTTTGCTGCACTAGTAGCAACTTTTGAAAGATTTAATGAGTCAGTTCTCATATAAGTGATTAAACCACCTGTATGCCCTGGAATATTTCCTACATTTCCTTCATAAAGTTGTTGAGCGATAATCATTGTTTGTTTAACAGAATATCCAAGTTTTCTACTTGCTTCTTGTTGTAAAGTAGAAGTTGTAAATGGAGCAGCTGGGTTTCTATTTGAATCTTTTTCTTCTATATCAAATAACTCAAAGTTTCCTTGATTTATAGAAGCTTCAATTTCTTTTGCTTCGCCTTCATTTCTTACTTTTTTTGCTTTTCCATCAATTTTTGCAAGTTCTGATTTTAATTCTGGATTACTAAATTCTGATTTAATTTTCCAAAATTCTTCAGGGATAAATGCATTTATTTCATTTTCTCTATCAACTATAATTCTTACTGCAACAGATTGAACTCTACCAGCACTTAGTCCATATCTAACCTTTTTCCATAATAATGGAGAAAGCTCATATCCAACTGCTCTATCTAAAATTCTTCTTGCTTGTTGTGCATCAACTAAGTGCTGATTTACTTCTCTTGGGTTATTAATTGCTTCTAAAATAGCATCTTTAGTAATTTCATGAAATACAATTCTTTTTAAAGGGTTTTTTTCAATTTTTAGTGCAGGAATTAGATGCCATGCAATAGCTTCTCCCTCTCTATCCTCATCGGCCGCGAGGTAAATAGTAGTATCTTTATTAATCTGTTTTTTTAAATCTGTTATTACTTTTTTCTTATCTGTTGAAATAAGATATTTTGGTTCAAAATTATTTTCTGGATCAAATCCAAGTTTTGATTTTGGTAAATCTCTTACATGACCCATTGAAGCCATTACTGTGTACTCTTTACCTAAGAATTTTGATATCGTTTTTGCTTTTGCTGGTGACTCTACTATTACTAAATTTTTCACTATTTACATACCCTGTATTTTTTTTACAATCCGAAATTCTATCATAAATAGATATAAAAGCAATTAATACTAATAAATTACTATTTCTTCCTCAAGTTCTATGTTAAATTTCTCTTTTATTTTACTCTTTGCAAGATCTATTAAATATATTGCATCTTCATATGTACCACTACCAAGATTTACTAAAAAATTTGAATGAATTTCACTAAATGCCATATCACCTTTTCTAAAACCTTTTAGTCCAACCTCTTCTATAAGTCGTCCCGCGAAATCCCCTTTTGGATTTTTAAAACATGAACCAGCGCTAGGAGTTTGAGGTTGATTATCTCTCATTTTATTAAACTCTTTTAACTTATCTTTACAAAAACCTTTTTCAATATCAAATACAACCTCATAAACAATCGTATCAATTTTAGTTTCTCTATATGAGTAAGTTACATCTTCTTTTTTTACATAACCATCTCTAGTTTTGATTTTATCTATATAATTAAATATTTCCCAAGATTTTAGACCTGCATTCATTTTAACAAGTCCACCAAGGTTTCCTGGAAGTTTTGCTAAAAATTCTAAATTTGCAATATCATTTTTTCGTACATAAGTTAAAAGTTTTCCTGAAGTAGTAGCACATCCTACATAAAGTTTGTTATCTATAAGTTTTATATAATCAAACTCTTCACCAAGAATAGCAAATTTTGGATGAGAAGAAGAAACTAGAAGATTGTTTGCTCTACCAATTATTTGATAATCATCATAGTCACCAATTTCATTGATTATTTTCACATCAGCTATTGGTCCAATTTTTATTGATGAATATCTTGAGAAGTCTATTGTTTTATAACTCACTTTGCTCTTAATTCCTCATACTCTTCAGGAATTAAAAAATCTTTTGCTTTCACAAGATTTTCAAAATATCCATGTTTGTAACCTAACTCATACAGTTTATCTAATGCTTCATATTGAACTTCACTAAGCTTTACAGAATTATTATTTGCATAAAGATCTAAATATGTATCTAAAGTATCAGCATCGACTCTTATAAGCCCTTTTTCAAGAAGCATTGGGGCTAGTACTTTTCTGTTTTTGTTTGCTACATCAACTGCTTTGATTAAAGTATTCTCATAATCTATTGCACTATGAAGTGGAATAGAACGTCTTATACACATTCCACCTAAAGGTAAAGGTAAATCTCCTCCAGAAAGCTCAACCCAAATATCCCAAAGTTCACGTTCTACTTCAAGTTCTTCGTCAAATGTTAATATTGACTCATGAATTAAAACTCCAGCATCTACAGTTCCATCAAGTACTGCCTTTTCAATATCCAAGAAATTCATATAAGTAATTCTAGCTTCTGGATAAGCAATTTTAAAAAGTAAACCATTTGTAGTAAATTCACCACTAAGTGCTACTTTAAAATTTCTTTTTAATTTTGAACCTTTTTTCTTGATTAATTTTGGACCATAACCTTCTCCAAATGAAACTGCCGTTTTTAATAATGCATAATCATCTTTTACAAATGGATATAAAGCAAAAGAAATAGCACAAATATCGTACTCTCCAGCTAATGTAGCTTTATTTAGTGTTTCAATATCATCTGCTATATTTTCAAATTTGGCATCTTTTGGTGTAACCCAACCAAATTTAATTGCATAATACATAAAAATATCATCTGCATCAGGAGAATGTGCAACGCTTATAGTCTTCAAAATAAGTCCTTAAAAGTTCTTTTAAATTTTTAATAATCGTGATTGTATCAAGTTATCTATTACTTTTTGTTTATGTTTCCAAATTGTGACTTACACGTGACAAAATATCATATAAAATTCATATTCCTGTGTTAGTATATGAATATTCATTTATTATTGAGGTAAAAAATGGTTATTAAATTTATAGATTGTACCGAAACCCATCATAACGATATGGACAAGATTGTAAGTTTTTTAAGTTCATATTTTGATACTCTAGGAGTTAAAAACTATACTCTTAAACTCAGTGAACTAAGAATCGTAAAATGTACCCAATGTCGTTGTTGTACACAAAAAAGTGGCATTGATCCTGTAAGATGTTTCATAAAAGATGAAATGGATACAGCAATTGATCAAATTGAAGAAGCAGATGCATATGTTATTTTAGCAGATAGAAATAATTTATTCTCTCAAAATGAAGTACATAAAAAATTTGCTGAAAGACTTGTTGCTTATCACTACTGGCCATATGGACAAGTTCAATCAACTCCAAGAAAAATCACTTTAGAAAAGACATCTATATTAATAAATTATAATACAACAAAATACTTTATGAATCATAGTTTCTATACTTCAAAAGTAAATATGGAAAGAACTTCTAGTTCAATTGGAGCAAAAGTTTTAGATTGGCAACCAATTACACCTAAAAAAGATTTACTTGCTACTTATGAGAAAAGATTGAAAGAGATGGCTGATAAACTATTAGCTTCTTTGCAAGAAATTGCTTCTTAACTATAGATTTGTCTATTAAAACTTTCTCAGCATTTTTATTAAAATTAGAATATAAGAAAAAACTTCCATTTAATTTTTTAAGCTACTAGGAATAAATCCTAGTAACCCGATATTTGAACGTAGTAAGAGATTATCTCTATTAAAGGTTCAATCATAAAGATTGAAAGAATAGTTACAATCGCAGCAAAGCCAATAAGTACTTTTATTGGTGTTGTAGCATTTGTCATATATTTAGTATTTGCTCCTTCAATTGGATCTTTTAAGAACATAAATATAATTGGTTTTAAGTAGTAGTATCCAGCTATTGCAGAGTTAATTACCATGATTAGTGCTAATAAAACATATCCAGCATTTACTGCACTTCCAATTAAATACATTTTCCCCCAGAATAGTGCAAAAGGAGGTATTCCTGCTAAAGACAATAAAAATAGTCCCATCATACTTGCAGTTATTGGAGCTGTTTTTACTAAGCCTGAGTATTTTTCTAAAGCATGATCAGAAGAGAAAGAGTTATAATCTTTACTTCTATTTAACCATAACATTGTAAATCCACCAAGATTTGTAACTAAGAACAGAATCCAATATAAGAACATAGCACTTGTTGCTTGTGTAGTTCCAATTAAAATTGCAGCCATTGCAAAACCTGCATTAGAGATTGATGAGTAAGCTAACATTCTATTTATATCATTTTGAACTAAAGCTATAAGATTTGGTATAGTCATAGTTAATACAACTGTTACATAAAGAATTATTTCAACATAGATATCTCCACTTGAAATAAATATTTCGAAAAACCTTAAGGCAACTACAAATCCAGCCATTTTTGGAACAATAGACATAAACCCAGCTAATGCAGCAGTTGCACCTTCATATACATCTGCAACCCATGTATGATAAGGAACTAAAGATAGTTTAAATCCAAGAGCACCTAACATAAAAATTACTCCAAGTAAAATTATTGGATAATTTTCAAAGTTTGAAGCTACTAATACTTCTGAAATTTGACCTAACTCAACTGTTCCTGTTAGTGCATAGAATATCATTGAACCAAAAGCAAAGAATCCAGTTGCAACTGCACCCATAGTAAAGTACTTAATTGCAGCTTCTAAAGCATTGTTTCTATTATGCATTGCAATTAATGTATATAAACACATAGAAGCTGTCTCAAGTCCAACAAAAATTAAAATTAATGAATCAGAACTGACCATAAACTGGAATCCTGCAATCATAAATAAATATAAAGCAAAGTATTCAGGATATCTGTACTCTTGGAATCTAAGTTTACTCATAGCAGTTATTACAAAGAGTAATGAAGCCACAACTATAACTCCTTGAGATAGTATAGCTATACCATCAACAAGCATCAAGTCAAAGAATCCTCTAACACTTCCAGAATAACCAATTAGAGCACCTAAATCTACTAAAAGAAAAAGTACTGTTAACATGATATATAAAGATTTATCAAGTTTTTTATTTATTAAATCAACACATAAAATTACAAGTGCACCAACAATCGCAATAAGCATAGGTACAATTGTTCCAAAGTTTAAACTAGCAAACTCTATTGATACTGGTGGGATATTAATCATGTTTCACCTCCCCAATACTGTTATACTCTAAAATTTTAGCCTTTGTAGAAGGTTCTATTGCTTTTAATTGCATTACCTCCACAAGCTGTGATACTGATTTATTTACTGGTTCTAAAATTGGTTTTGGATAAATACCAAGAATCACAACTAAAGCTACAAGAGGGATTAAAGCTGCAAGTTCTCTTCCATTTACATCTTTTAACTTTTTATTTTCTTCATGTACTACTGGTCCAAAGAAAGACTTTTTATACATTACTAACATATAAACTGCACCTAAAATAATTGTAAGTCCAGCTATTAAAGTTAACACAGGTGATACTTTAAAGAATCCAAGTAAAGATAAAAACTCACCTACAAATCCAATTGTAAGAGGAAGTCCAACAGAAGCCATCAACATAATACCAAAGATAGTTGCATACTTAGGCATAACTGAAGCTAGACCACCAAAGTCTTTTATCATCTTAGTATGTCGTCTATCATATATGACTCCAACTAACATAAACAGTGCTCCTGATACAATACCATGAGAAATCATTAAGAAAATTGAACCACCAATTCCTTCTACATTTAAAGCAAAGATACCAAGAATAATTACACCCATATGAGAAACAGATGAGTATGCAATTACTTGTTTCATGTCTTCTTGAGCATAAGCTACCATAGCAGTATAGACAATTGCAATAAGTGCTAATGCTGCCATAGGATAAGTAAAGTATACAGAAGCATCAGGAAACAGTGGTAATGAAAATCTTACAAAACCGTATGTACCCATTTTAAGTAAAACAGCAGCTAAGATAACAGAACCTATAGTTGGTGCCTGACCGTGAGCATAAGGAAGCCACGTATGGAATGGGAACATTGGAACTTTAATTGCAAAACCACAAAAGAATGCAACAAATAACCATAATTGCATATCAAATGGCAATAACATCATATTCCAATCTAAGATACTAAAGCTCCAGTTTCCTGTTGTTTGAAAATATACATATCCAAGATATAACATACCTACAAGCATGATTAAAGAACCTATAAATGTATATAAGAAAAATTTAACAGCTGCATATAGTCTTAAATTTCCACCCCATGCTCCAACGATATATAACATTGGTACAAGAGATAATTCCCAGAAAAGGTAGAAAATAATTGCATCTAAAGCTAAGAAAACACCAACCATTGTCATTTCTAAAAATAATACTGTGATGATAAGATGTTTTAAATTTCTTTTTTCAGTTAATCCAATAATAGAAATCATCGTCATAAATGTTGTCATAATAACTAAGAATAAAGAGATACCATCTATTCCTACAAAATAGTTAATTCCATATGCACTTATCATAGGGATTACTTCTGTAAACTGCATACCTGCTATACTATTATCAAAATTTATCCAAAGAAAAATACTTAGTACAAACTCAATAGCAGTTACTAAAATTGCATACATTCTAATAGAATCATCTTTTACAAGAAATCCTATTAATGCGGCAAATGCTGGAAAAAATATTAAAATCGATAAAATGTGTTCCATCTAATTAACCCCTTACTTCGCGATGCCAAGTGCAACACTTAACACTAATAATATTGTGATACCAAATACCATCAATCTCAATGAAGTTGATAAGTTACCTGATTGAATAACCCTACTTCCTTCACCACTTTTATAAATAACTTTTGCAACACCATCAACAATTGCATCAACAATTTTAAGGTCAATACTTTTCCAAGCAAATTTAGATAATGCTAAATATGGTTTTAAAATTACATTTTCAATAATATGTGGAATATAATATTGATTTGCTAACAATTTATAAAATGATTTATCTTTAATCTTTTCACTAAAGTAAGTTCCATCTTTTCTATGTTTCCATACTGCAAAGGCAATACCTGCAAGTGCCATAGCTGATGTTACTGCTATAAGTATATATACAGTTGAATGTGTTATATTATCTGCATGCCATGCAGGTAATAATTTAGTTGTAAATTCAAAGAAACTATGTTCACTCCATCCAGAAACTACTGCTAAAATAGCCAATGGAGTCATTGCTGCAATTACAAATGGATAAGTTTCATGAGGATGATATCCTTTATCATGATACTTCTCTTCACCATGGAATACATACATTACAAGTCTAAATGAATAAAACGCAGTTAATCCAGCAGTTATCCATAAAATAAACCATAAGAAATATGCTTCACCATTGAAAGCTGCTTCTAAAATTTTATCTTTTGAGAAGAAACCAGATAATGGGAAAATACCAGCAAGAGCAACAGAAGCAACTGTCATGATAATCGAAGTTGCTTTCATATGTTTATGAAGTCCACCCATATTTTTAATATTAATCTCATCATCCATTGCATGCATAACATTTCCAGCACCTAAGAATAGAACTGATTTAAAGAATGCATGTGTTCCTAAATGGAAAAGTGCAACCCAATAAGCTCCAAGCCCAGCAGCTACAAACATATACCCTAGTTGAGATAATGTTGAAAATGCGATGATTTTCTTTATATTTGTTGCAACAAGTGCCATAGATGCAGCACCAATAGCTACAAAAGCACCAAGACAAGCTATAAAGTATCCAACTTCTGGAACAATAGTAAAGATTTCATTTGCACGAATAACTAAATAAACTCCAGCTGTTACCATCGTAGCTGCGTGAATAAGTGCAGATACTGGCGTTGGACCTTCCATTGCGTTTGCAAGCCATTGATTAAATGGAAACTGAGCTGATTTACCCATAGCTCCAATAAATAAGAAAATTGCAATTGCAACAATCAATCCAGAACTTAAGCTTCCAATTTCTGAAAATACTACATCATATTGTAAACTTCCAAGATTCCAATAAATTAAGAAAATACCAACTAACATTCCAAGGTCAGCAACTCTGTTTGTTATAAATGCTTCATTTGCAGCATAACCTGGGCTGATTGATGAAAATGGTGATAAAGTTGAAAATGGTGATTTGTAAACATCAGAAGTTAAAGCTTGGTCTTCTTTGTGATACCAAAAACCGATTAATCCCCAAGAACAAAGACCAACACCTTCCCAACCTATAAATAAACCAGCAAAGTTATCACTCATAACTAAAATCATCATTGAGAATACGAAAGCTGATAACCATGCAAAAAATCTATTAAATGATTTATCATGAACCATATATCCAATTGAGTGAATATGTACCATTGTTGAAACTAAAGTAACAACAACCATCATCGTAACACTCACTTGGTCAACTACAAATCCAAATGGGATATCAAGGTTTCCTATTACAATCCAATCCATTAGCTTCACATGAACAATTGCATCTGTTGTAAATACATAATATAGTAAATTTAAAGATGCAATCATAGATACACCTAATAAAACAGAAGTTATAATTCCTGTAAAAAGTAACTTAGGTCTCATAGAAAAACATGCTGCGATCAAAGAACCTAATAATGGAGCAAATAATGCTATATATAAATATTTTTCCATAATTAGCCCTTCATACTTTGTAATGTATCTAAATCAATAGAGTTTTTCTTTTTAAACCAAAGAATCAGTAATCCTAATCCAATAGCAACCTCACTTGCAGCAATAGCAACAATGAAAAAAGCAAACATTTGACCAGTTAAATCCCCATAAAACTTAGAGATTGCAGCCATTCCAATATTTACAGCATTTAACATAATTTCAGTAGAGAAAAAAAGCATAAGTAAGTTTTTTCTTCTCATAACACCAACAAGTCCAATAACAAAAAGAACTGTTGATAAAATTAGATATGCATTTAAAGTCATTTTTCATCCTTTGCAGAATCTTCTTTTTCTAAAGCATCAATCTCTTCTTCGCTTAGTTCAGAATAAGATACATCCATTTTCTTCCCTGCAAGAATAATTCCACCTATCATTGCTACAAGTAACATAACTGCTGCAATTTCAAATGGAATTAGATACTTAGTAAATAAAACAATACCTACATCTTGTGTGTTACCCCACTCTGGATGAACTGGATATTGAGCTACTATATTTGAACCTATAATTGGTGAAATAAATATTATTACTATTATTAGAGCAGAGATTCCACTTAATAAAAATACCAATCTAGGATTTTTAATCTTTTCTTTTACAGTTGATAAAGAGTCAAAGAACATCATACCAAAGGCATAAAGTGCCATAACTGCTCCTGTGTAAACTACAATTTGTACTGCGCCTAAGAAGTCAGCATCAAGTAAGAAGAAGAAAGCTGATATGAAAATCATCCCCGCAGCCAATGCACTTAGTGCATATAGCGAATTATTTGTAAAGACTGTTATACAAAACATAACGATTGTTAAGATTGAAAACAGATAAAAAGCTATTATTTCAAACATCTTCCCTCCTTAATATGACAATGGAGTTTTCTTGATTTTTTCATCTGCATCGGGAGATACAGCACCAAAACCAGGATACTCTTGTTGTTGTGCTAATTTATCAAGTGGAGTTAATAAATCTTCTTTTAGAACAAAGTGTGCTCTTTGTTCACTTGCATTTTCATATCTTCCACCATGTACAATTGCAAGCTCAGGACAAACCTCAGCACAATATCCACAGAAAATACATCTTCCCATATTAATCGTGTACTCTAAAACTTCTTTTCTAGAATTTTCATCAATCTTTGTATCCATTCTAATACAATCAGCGATACAAATTTTTTCACAAAGTCCACAACCAATACATCTATTTTCACCAGATTCTAAAAGTCCTAATAACTTGTGAACGGCTCTATATCTTGGCCCTATTGGAAGTTTCTCTGCTGGATATTGAACTGTGTGCATCTCATTTTTAAATAATGCACCCATCATCATCTTCATAACAATCTTCAATCCACCAAATAACTCACCTTTTGCAGATCTACGTGCTACTTGTTTGAATTGATCCCATCCAGTTTTAGGATAGTCATTTTCTAAAATATTGATATAGTCACCAACACCGATATTTCTGTTTTTTAATTCATCTAAACCCATATCAACTCCTAAAACATCATCACAAAGCCAGTAATTAAAACATTAATTACTGATAATGGCATTAAAATTTTCCAACATAACCACATCAATTGGTCAGGTCTAATATGTGGCCAAGAAGCTCTTGTCCATAAGAAAAAGAAAATTAACATCATAACTTTAAGTACAATTGCTAAACCACCAGGGATAAACCACATATCGTTAAATCCACCTAAGAAAATAAGTGAAATTAAAAAACAAACAGTAAAAAGGTTTGCATACTCACCAATAAAGAACATACCCCATCTCATACCTGAATACTCCGTTGCATAACCAGCAACAATTTCTGCTTCATGTTCAAGTAAATCAAAAGGTGTTCTATTTGTTTCAGCAAACCCTGCCATAACAAAAAGAACAAATGCTAATGGTTGATACACTACAAGCCAATAATTTCCATCTGTTTGATAATTATTAATATCTATTAAAGATAAAGAACCAACCATCATAAGTGGAGCTAGAAGTGCAAGTCCTGAAACAACTTCATAAGATAATAATTGAATAGCTGTTCTAGCACCTCCAAGAAGTGACCATTTGTTTGCAGAACTCATACCAGCTAAAAGTGGTCCATATAATCCAACAGAGGCAACACCTAGTACAAATAATACACCAACATTTACATCTGAAATAATTGGTCTTACTGTATAACCAAACAGTTCAAACTCTGGAAAGAAAGGAACTGCTGTCATAGCAATAAATGCAGTAGCTGCTGTAATAATTGGAGCAATCATAAATATAGGTTTAGCTGCATTTTGTGGGATAAAATCCTCTTTTGTAAAAAGTTTAATACCATCTGCTGCAAGTTGTAAAACCCCATGTGGTCCAACATGCATAGGCCCCCATCTTCTTTGCATAAATGCAAGAATCTTTCTTTCTATATATGTCGTGAAACCAGCTAAGGCTGAAAAAACTGCTAGTACAACAGCAGCTTTTACTATAGTTTCAATAATAAATCCTGTTTCCATATTAAGCCTTTTTAATTACAGCTTTACTATATCTGTATGTATCAAATAAGTTTTGCGTATCTAAATCTTTTTGGAAAGTCGAAACATATGCAATATCTCCTGCAATTTGATTATCGCAGTAAACATCTAATTCCAGTTCAACACCATTTGAATTCACTTTAACTTTATTACCTTTTTCTAACTCTAACTTTTCAAATAAACTTTGTGAAACAAAAATACCTGATTGTAAATCATCAACAAACTCATGAGAAATAGCTGTAAATTCATTAAATTGATTAATTGGATTTGCTCTATAGATTATTGTTTCATCTTCATTTGCTTCTAAAAGTTCTTCACATGCATTTTCAACTTCAGTTCTAATAGTAGTTTCAGAAGATGTGATATCGTACCCTCTATTTTCGCTTCTATCATTTCCAAAACTGTTTGGTAATTTATCAAACTCTAAAGCTTTAAATCCAGTTTCAGTTGGAAGTTGCTCTGTATATTCAATTGTATACTCAATATCATCTTCTAAGATTATATTTGCAATATCATTTAACACATATCCATTAAAAGAAAGAGCTGCATTTGTAGGTATCAATTTTTTATCAATATTTGTAAATGTTCCTTCTTGTTGATTAAGTGCAGGAACATCTAAATCTCCATCACCTAAAGCACTTAGTTGAAAGTCTGCTTTTTCATTGTATCCAACACTAAAACCTTCGGCATCAGCTTGAACATCACAAATCAAACTAACACCTAGTGTATTTGTAGAAGGAGGAATAATAACTACACTAAATTCAGTATACTTATCAACTAGTCCACAAAGTTTTGCTAGGTTTTCACTATTTGGATGAGTAATTAAATCTTCTCCAACTATTAAAGAGTAAGTATCTTTTTTAGCTAAAAGAGTATCTATAGTATCAAGAAGTGTTTCATCTTGTCCAAGATTATCTAGTAGTTTTGTATATTCAAACTCTACTTCTGTTTTAACTTTTTTAGGAACAACTTTTTTAACTTCTTTTTCTTCACCCGTTTCTTCATCTTTCACAACTTCAACTACAGTCTCTTTTACAGTTTCTGTTACTGTTTTCGTTCTTGTCTCTTTTAAAAAATCAAGGTATGATTGAATATTTTCTGGTAAATCTTTTCCAAACTTATTTAAAATAAGATATAAAATTGATTCTTCTGCTAATGGTTTATGATAAACAAACTCGGTAGTTTTACCTTTTTTACCAATTTTTTCCATAACTGGATCAGCTACTGGATGGAAGTACATTGCTGCACCTTTATTTGTAACCACAGAGTTATTTAAAGCATATCTTGCATTTGGTAAATCAGATTTTAAAAATGACCCTACAGAGATAACAAAGTTAGAATCATGTACATCTTTTAAAGTTGATGAATATAAAGACTGCCCTGAAGTAGAAGCATATGCTTCAAGGAATTTTTTATAATTATAAGCATCTTTATTTACTAATGTTGCTCCAGTTTTAGATGCAATCTTTTGTAAAATAAGTGCTTCTTCATTTGTAATATATGAATTAAATTTAATAGCTTTTGCTTTTTTAAACGCTTCAACTGCATTGTTAAAAGCTTCTTCATTTTTAGATTCAACTTTGTTTTCAAAATCATATGCAAATCTAGCTGCACCATTTAAAGTTGAATAGTGATGTTCATTTGTAACTCTGTAGATTTTTGGACTCGCATCTTCAACTGAAGTATGTTTTGTTTCATAATACATAAATGCACAATCAGATGAATGAGGATTTGCTGCAGGAATTCTATTTAACTCCCAAGCATTTGATTTGTATTGGAAATCATGAGATACTAAGGCTCCAACTGGACAAACTGAAATACACTCACCACAATCTGTACAGGCATCTTCTTCAAATCCAATAAGTGATTTGTTAAGCTTATTCCACATTGCATAGGCATCTTTTGGCATTTCATCTTTGAAAGTCTTATCAATAGCATCAGCACCTCTTTTTACAGTACTCAATGCGCTTGACCCAACCATATCTTTACATACAGTTACACACTTCTCACAAACGATACATAAACCTGGGTCATAATTCATAACTCCCCAATGAGCAGTTGGTCTATTTACATCTTTAATAGAATAACTTTGAGAATCAACTTTCATATATAAAGAATAGTTTTGAAGTTCACATTCACCACTTTGGTCACAAACTCCACACTGCAATGGATGGTTTACATCGTAAACTTCCATAATTGCACGTCTTTCTTTAACAATATTTTCAGTCTCAGTCGTAACTTCCATACCCTCTTTTGCTTTTGCATTACATGAGTATACTTGTTTTCCATCAGCTTCTACTAAACAAAGACGACAGGCCAATGTTGGAGAACATCTAGTTAGATAACAAATAGCTGGGACAAAAATATCATTTGCACGTGCTACATCTAAAATAACATCTCCATCTTTAGCTTGAACAGTCTTACCATTTATTGTTAATGTAATTAAATCACTCATTATGCATCAACCTTTTCAATCTTTACTTGTTTATAACGATATCCTTGAGATAAACTACTTGAATCATCATTATTCATTGCACAAAGTGCAATAGTTCCATATAAATTTTTATCAACTATAAAAGACTTTTGTATTTTTTCACCAGCACAATTAATAAAAACTTCATCTTTATCAGCTACTTTTGCAACTCTTGCAAAAGATTCACTTCCAACTAAAATATTTGTATCTTCTTCACCATATGTTCGATAAACTACTGTTCCATTGTAAGAGTCTAGCTCTTCAACTTCATCTAAATTTTCATCTAAAATTTCATTTATAATATGCTGATACTCTTTATCTAAACAAACTACAGTTAAATCACTATATTTTCTAATCACTGATAATATTTTTGTAATATTCTCAACTCTTTCATGAGTAAAAATATCTCGTCCTAAAATTAATGTTTTTTCAGACTTTTCTAAAGCTCTTTCATAAGCTTCTTCAAACTCTTCTTCTCCGGCACTACTCTCAGCAGAAATATATCCAATATCTAAATCATCAATATATGCTTGTACTTTTTCATCAGATTTTTTTACAAATGTATCTAAAAGTAAAGAAGCAATACCCTCTTCACTCCCAACTTCATATTTAATAAACTGTGAATAATAAACTTTTAAATCTACATTATCTATTGGATGCATATAAACAAACTCTGCTGTATTTTTAGCAATAGCTTGAATAATAGCTTCTTGAATCTCTACATTATCAGCAGCTAAAAAAGAACCAAAAGTGATGATATAATCACTCTTTGAAATAATCTCTTTAATATCTTGCATTATTTCTCACCCTCTTCTTCAACAACTTCAACTTCTTTTGGTTCAGGTTTAACTTTTTTAACAACTATTGTCCAATCAACTTCATTAAACTTTATAGAATTCATCATAGTGTAACCTGCTTCATAAATTGCATCTGAAGATTTTTGAATAGCAGAAAAATCACCGATTTCAAAAAGGAAAATTGCATTTTCACCTTCAACAATGTCTTTATCCATAAGCTCTAACATTCTGTCATAGAAGTTATCTTTTAACGGTCTTAAATCATATCTTTTCATAACTTCTCCCCTTACCTATCAATCTCACCGAATACAACATTCAGATTACCAATAATTGCAACAACATCAGCTAATTGATGACCAGGAAGCATATCTTCTAAAAGACCTGTGTGCCAAAAAGATGGAGCTCTTAATTTCATTTTATAAGCATATGGAGAACCATCACTTACTATCATATATCCAAGTTCACCTTTTGGTGATTCAGTTGCAACATAGATTTCACCTTTTGGAGGTCTCATACCTTGTGTTACTAAAACAAAGTGTTGCATTAAAGAGTAGTTTTGAGTCATCACTTCTTCTTTTGGAGCTGAGATATATTCAGGAGCATGTGCCATAAGTTGTGACTCACTCTCTTTATACATAGGAATAAGTTGTCTTAAAATCTTTGTACACTCTCGCATCTCTTGCATGTGACACTTGTATCTTCCATAACAATCACCAGTTGAAGCTACAGGTACATCAAAATCTAATTCTGGATAGATTCCATAAGGCATTTCACGTCTTAAATCCCATT
This sequence comes from Arcobacter sp. LA11, assembly GCF_001895145.1. NCBI lineage: Bacteria > Pseudomonadati > Campylobacterota > Epsilonproteobacteria > Campylobacterales > Arcobacteraceae > Arcobacter > Arcobacter sp. LA11. Next base: position 39,154 of record NZ_BDIR01000012.1, read on the forward strand.
TAACGCCCGAAGCTCTTAGAACAATTCCTGAACAGGCCCAATCTTTTGCCATCTTTTCATCAATCACACCAACATTTTCAAGTCTCATTCTCCAGATTCTATTTTCTGTTAAAAGACCTTCATATTTTTCAACTTCTGTTTCTAGTATTCCACAGAATTTTTCTAAATCTTCACACCAACCTTCTGGTAAATCTAAAGGAACTCCTCCAATTCTAACTGCACTATGAGTAAGTCTTGCACCACAATAATCTTCAATAAGATCCATTGCATATTCTCTTTCTCTAAAGGCATATAAAAATACTGACATTGCTCCTACATCAAGAGCGTGAGTTGCTAGCCAGAAAAGATGTGACATAAGTCTATTTATTTCTAGAAGCATCGTTCTTATAATCTCAGCTCGTCTAGGTGCTTCAATTCCAAGTAGCTTCTCTACAGCTAAAGCAAAACCATAGTTATTAGAAGTAGATGCGATATAATCCATTCTATCTGTTGTAGGTAAGAATTCATTATAAATCATATTCTCACCCATTTTTTCCATACCTCTATGTAAATAACCAACACCAGGTGTTGCTTTTACAATTTCCTCACCTTTAAGCTCTAACATAAGTCTCATTTGACCGTGAGCTGATGGATGTTGAGGCCCGAAGTTAACCATCATCGTGTTATCTTCTCTCTCAAAATTTATATTTTCAAAGAAAGGTTTTAATCTATTTACTGATTGTTGCATATTATTACCTTCTCTCTTTTATAGTTACAGAATCATCTTCATGAAGCTTTTTAATAATTGGGATTCCACCCTCTTCTTGATAAGCAAGAGGAGTATGCTCTGGTTCTTTACCATCAGTGATATCAACACCTTTTGGTACTTCATGCCCAAGTCTAGAGAATCGTTCAGTATCATATCTATCAACATTTGCACAATCTCTAATTTCTGGACCAATTACATCTCTGTACTCTTTTCCAAAAATTTTATCTACTTCATACCAGTTTGCAGCCTCATCACCTGTTAAAGGATATGTTTTTCGTAATGGATGGTCATACCAATCATCTGGCATAATAATTCTTTTCATATTTGGATGATTTAGTATTTTAACACCATACATATCATACATTTCTCTCTCAGCCCAAGAAGCCATTCTAAATACATTATAAACTGATTCTATAGGTTGTTTTTGTCTAATAAAAGTTTTGATTCTAAGTCTTTTTCTTTTACTTAAAGATAACATTTCATAAAAAATCTCAAAGCCACCACGATCAGCTATATAATCAATCGCCGAAAGTTCCATTAGTTGTTCATAGTTTAAAGCATCTCTTAAAAATGTTATTACATTAATATTATCTTCTGGATTTATATAAATTACTAATTCTTCTACTTCAATATAATCATTTAAAATTTCAAACTTATCTCTTAATTGTTCAATATCTTTTGCATAGATTTCATCTTCACTAGAGTCTCTTTTTGGAGTTTCTGGCGCTACAAAAAATCTATCATTGAAATATGATTTTGCTTGTACATCATTTTTAGGCGTATATTTTCTCATTACACTAACCTTTTTTTCTTGATTGATCTAAAGATAGATTCTCTTCTGATTTTCTTTTGAAGCATCATAAGTGCATATTGGAGAGTTTCAGGTCTTGGAGCACATCCTGGAAGATAAATATCAACAGGAACAACTCTATCCACCCCTTGAACCGTGGCATATGTATTAAACATTCCACCAGTATTTGCACATGACCCCATCGAAATAACCCATTTTGGGTCAGGCATTTGGTCATATAATCTTCTCATAAATTCTGCATGTTTTTTAGTTAATGTTCCAGCAACTACAATTACATCTGCTTGTCTTGGAGATGCTCTAAAAATAGTTCCAAATCTATCGAAGTCATATCTTGAAGCACCTGTTGCCATCATCTCAATAGCACAACAGGCTAATCCATAAGTTAAAGGCCATAAAGAGTTAGACCTTCCCCAGTTTACTAATTTATCAACAGTAGTAAGAGCAATTGGCGCCCCACCATCTTGTAAATAATTTACTTTATGCTGTGCCATTCAAGAGCTCCTTTTTTCCATGCGTAAATAAATCCAATTGTCAGTAAAAGAATGAATAAAATCATCTCTACAAATCCAAACCAACCTAGGACTTTAAAGTCAACTGCCCATGGAAACATAAATATAATTTCTATATCAAATAAAATAAAAAGTAGTGCCATTAAATAGAATTGTACGGATACACTATTTGGCTGCTTTGTAACCTCTGGTCCACATTCGTATAGCGTAGCTTTTAACTTTTCAGTATCAAGTCGGGCTAATTTTCTACTAACAAAACGGGCGAGGAAAACTGTAGCGATAAAAGCACCAAAAGTTAATATAAACATAACAAAGGCACCAAAGTACGGATGAGAGAACTCCATATGTGTCATCTTTTAATCCTTAATGATTATTATTAGCTAGATAATATCCAATATCTTATAAAGCTAGTCTTATAATTAGGATACTAGTTCAAACTATTTTCTTTTCTATAACTAAAGGTATCAATTAAATAAAAAATTTTAAGAATATTTTAATATATTAAAATGATATTAAAATGATATTAAGGTGATAATAAAATGATATTGACAAAAAAGAGTGGAATTTTTTAAAAAAATCCCACTTTATTTTCAGAGTCAAAATTGCCTTTTAACTCTTTTTCAATTTGCTCTTCAAAAGATTTTATAGTAAAAACAGGATCTTCATCAAGTGCAATTTTAAATGCAGTGTTTTTGATAATCATTTCAATCTGTCCACCCGTTAATTCATTACTAGCAAGTTTTTCTAAATCGAAATCTTTTTCTAAAGGTAAAGCTTCAGGAAGAAGTTTTTCCCATAGTTCAACTCTTTGTTCTAAAGTTGGTTTTTTAAACTCGATTTTATAATTAAATCTTCTAGAAAATGCTTTATCTAAGGATTCTAAAAGATTTGTAGTTGCAATTAATATTCCATCAAATCTTTCAATTTGTTCTAAGAAAATATTTTGCATTTGATTATGCATTTTTTCACTTCCACTTGAACTTGATGTTGTTCTTGAACTTAAAAACTGATCAGCCTCATTTAAAAGTAAAATAGGCTCTGATTTACTTTTATCTCGTAAATCATAATACTTATCAAAAATTGCTCTAACATTTTTTTCACTCTCACCTACATACATAGAAAGAATTTTTGAACAATCAAAACTAAGAACCTGTTTTTTAAGAGATTTTGCAAGAGCTAACGAAGTCAATGTTTTACCAGTTCCAGCAAAGCCATAAAATATAATCCTAGCTTCAATTCCTCTTTTTTTATCTTTTAATCCCCACTGTTTTAAACGATTGAAAACATTTTTATCCATCTGTTTTAAAAGAGCATTTAAGGTCTCTCTTGTTTTATCATTTAAAACTACATCATCTAAAGACTTTGTAGTAGAAACAAGTTCAAAAACATCTTGTTCTTTTATCAAAGAGTCTAGTTTTATTTTTCTACTTCTAGTCTTCTTTTTTGTAGGGTGTGAGATTTTATAAAGAATATCATCTGGAATATAAAAGTTTCTATTTATCCCACCAAATGGCGTTAAAACCTCATCATAATCCACAAGTCCATTTGATACTAAATTTGAGCCCTCTTCAAGTAAACTTCTATATTTTATCTTTTCATAATCATCAGAAGAAACCAAATCAATCAAAGAATTCATATCTCTAATTGTTCCATCTCCACCTGAATACTCTTCTTTTAAAAGTGCTAAAAACAACATCTGCTCTTGTTCATCTAAAGTATTGCTTTTGAAAAAGTCTTCAAGCATGATATCATTTGCAGTCTCTTTAACTCTATCTTTGATTCTATTTTCAAGAAGAGTTAATTTTGATTTTAATCTATTGATATTTGGTGAGTTTTCATCAAAATTTCTTTTTACTAGATTTAACTGTTGAGCTAAATCTATTTTAAAAAATTGGTCTTGAAGGTACTCAAGATGATCTTCATACTTTTTTATCTCAGGTAAAACAAACTCCAAAGAGCCTTTTTCTAAAAGTTTTAAATATGCAGGAGATAAAGTCACCGCTGAGTTTAAAAGTTCAAGTTGTGACATATCACTAAGTTTTATATGGTCAAAACTATTTTGTACCAACCAGCCAAATTCTAGTAAAGATTTGATAAGTTTTATATTTTCTAAATGTTCAAATTTTTTAATATCATAAAACTCACCTAAAATATCAATCACAACTAAAGTATCTCGTCCTAAGATATACTCTTTTGTGATATATTGTAAGATTATCGCTTCTTCTTTTGAACATTTCAGTTGCTTAAAAAAAGCAGATTTTTGTACTGTTTTTGCATTTACAAAGTCTATTATTTCATTCATTTATTATGTTTTTCCTCTAAGCTTTTATAAAAAGCTTCTAAATTTTCTTTATCTTTAAATTCTATAGTATAATCATTATTTATAATTATAGTTAAATTGTTTTTATCTATTTTATTTATTTTGTTTAGTTTAAACTTTCGTTCATCATTTTTTACATCAACACTAAAGCTATTATCAACTTGTATAATCTCATCTTTACAAATACCTTTATAAGTACCCTTTGAGTAGATGATATTTTGACAACTACTAGCTTCAAAATGTTCTTTTATCTTTTCTAAGTTTGAGTTATCATATATATTTAAAGCTATTACAATCAAAGCAATAATTCCAAATAAAACCAAAAAAATCATTATCTTTTAACTCCTTATAAAATATAAATATATTACTATTACTTCTTTATTATAACAAAGGTTCACTATGAAATATATATTATTTATTTTTTCTATTTTTCTATTCTTTACAGGATGTCAAAATAACGATGTTGAGATTCCTAACTTGAAAACATACAATAGTTTTGATAAATTTAACTATACAAAAGAAGATATCACATTTTTTGAAAAAGAGTTTGAAAATATTTTAAGCATAGAAAATGTTGAAATTTTAAAACAATACGAGCAATTCTACAGTAAAAATTCAAACTATTTTTTAAATGGAAAACAAAAAGTACAAACTTTAAAACAAAAGATAGAAAAACTAAAAAAAGACAAAGATTCTAACTCTGATTTATACCTTCTTCAAAAAGCTAAAAAGATTATAAAAGAGGACAAAAAAGAAACTATTAAAATATATAAACAATTAGCAAAAAGAGGGAATATCAAAGCACAAAGAGAACTTGTAGAAATTTATAAAATCAATAATCCCTCTATAGCTCTAAAGTGGTTAGAAAAATTAGTTGAAAGTAATGATATAGCAAGTATGAAAGAATACGCAAGTGCAAATATTTATATGGTTAGACCTGTCATTGTTCAGGACTTAAAAAAAGCACTAGAGACATATGAAAAACTTGCAGAATTTGGCGAACTATCAAGTATCATGAGACTTGGCAATATATATGAATATGGATATCATAAAGAAGTAGCCCCTAAAGATAAAGAAAAATCTTTAGAATATTATGAATTAGCTGCTTCAAAAAACTACGAAATAGCACAAAAAAAACTATATGAAATATACTCTTGTAAAAAATGTAAACCAGATAGATACAATCCAGAAAAAGCAAAAGTATTGCAAAAAATCCTAGTTAAATATTTAGACAAAAAGATAATTGAAGAACTAGACAAAAAAGAAGAAAAAATCACATTAAAAATAAAACCAAAAGCTATAGAAAAAAAAGAAGTTGAGATTAAAAAAGTTGTTGAAAAACCAAAAACAGAAGAAATAAGTAAGAAAAAAATTGAAACTAAAGAGACTGTAGAAGCTCCTAAAGTAGAGGAAGCTAAAAAAGAAACAACAATAATTACTAAACAAGAAAAAAGTAAAAAAGAAATAGTCAAATGCTACGATATGGAAGTTGCAAGTGAAATGATCACTGATGATTGTAAAAACAAAATTCAGACTATATTGCAAAAGAAAAAATACATCTCAAGAATCACGATACTTCCTGTGATAGATAAAAGTGATATAGCTTATTTTGAAAAAGAAGACTCAAAAAAGTCGCTTCTAGAGTCACTTGCTAAAAATAGAGTTCTTGAGATAGAAAAATATCTAAAAGAAAATATAGAAAATACTCCTGATATAAAAAAATATGACTATCACGTGATATCTAAGAAGAAAAACAAAGGAGTGATTTTAAAATTTTACTAAGAAACGATAAATCCTAAAATCAAAGAAATAGTAAAAATTGAAACTATTGTTTGAAGTGTGATAATCGAAGCCATAAGTTTTATATCTCCACCTAATTGTCTTGCTAGTACAAAAGCAGAAGGTGCAGTTGGCATCGCTGCAAAAACAACTACAATACTCAAAAACAAAGTATCTAAACCAAAATAAATACCAATACCATACATACAAATAGGCTTTATCAAAAGTTTTAAAATAGATGAAATCACCAACTCTGATTTTGCTTCTTTTATAGATTTTAAATCTAATGAAAAACCAACAGACAATAGTCCCATAGGTAAAGCAGAAGCACTTAATATTTTTAAAACATTTAAAGCAATAACAGGAATAGTAAAATCAATATAATTTATACTCCCACCAATCACACAAGCAACTATTAAAGGATTTGTCACAATTGACTTTATCATCCCACTAAAAGTTGCTTTTTGGTCATTTACATAAATTGCAAAGATAGTAATACAAATCACATTTATCAAAGGAATCGCAAAAGTGATAAGAAGAGCAGCTAAAGCAATACCTTCATCACCAAACATTGAAGCGATTAAAGCTAAGAAAACATAAGTGTTGAACCTAACTGTTCCTTGTACTACAGAGCTAAAAGGAGCACCAGTAGTTTTTGTTTTAAAGTTTATTAGTAAAGTTATTATTAGTATCGCAAAGATACCTAAGATACCTGTTAAAACAAAATCAAAAGCTTCTATGTTTTCAAGGTTTGCAGTTGAAAGTTTATATATAAGTAAAGAAGGCATAAGAACAAAATATGTCAATTTATCCGCACTAGCCCAAAAGTCATTTGAAGGAAACTTTATTCTTTTAAAATAGTATCCTATTAATATAAGTAAGAAAATTGGTATAAGGGCTGTAAAAATATGTTCCATATTATCTCTGTATTAAATAAAGTAAAACCATTATATCTTGATTTTACTTGAAGACTTAGTTTTATAATAAATCCAAAAATAAATTATTAAGTATACTTTTAATAAAATTCTTGTTTTAAAGGAAATCAATGTACAAAAGAATAATAAACTCAACATTTTATCCAGTTTTCGAAAATAAATTTATTTTAATGAAGGCACTTTTTCTTCCACTTTTATCTATAATTGTATTGAGTGAATTAATATTGAAATATCATGAAAGTGGCTTTATTGTTATCTTTCTTTCTATTTTAACTTTTTTATTAAATATTACTATTGCTATTACTACTCATAGGATTCTTTTATTAGGTCAAGATAGTATTCCACCATGGGGTCTTTTTAAATTTGGAGGAAGAGAATTTTCATTTTTAATTACATCTATAGCTATAGGACTTACTATAGGGGTTGTAGTATTATTTGGAGCTATTCCAATGATGTTTATGCCAGAGTCAATAATTCCTCAAATAATATTAGTTATTGCAGTATTCTTTGCAACAGTATTCTTTAGTAGACTATCTTTGGCTTTACCTTCAATTGCAATCAATAAAGAAATTTCAATTAGTGATGCATGGGATTATACTAAAAATTATAAGCTATTAACCTATTTTACGATAGTTATTTTCCCAACTATTTTTACTATTATTTTAGGAATAGGCTATCAGTTAGCCATTGGGTTTTTAATTAAAGTTATTTCGCCAAAACTAAATATTTTGTATCCAGTTTTAGATGTATTTATAACAGTATTCATAGTTAGTGCACTTTCTGCTACATATAAAGTAATAAAAGAAGATCATCCTGAGTACTTTGAAAAAATAACAAGACAAGAGAATGATGCTTTAATAATAAATAATAAAAATCGCATTTTAGTAGATACTAAAAAAACTCCCCTATCTTTTGAAATAATAAAAAATGAACTAATTAAACAATATGAAGAGTTAGGTTTTACTAATACAATTGTTGACAAAGAAGATTCATGGATGATAAAAAATCCTGAAATCAAAAATGCTTATGTCTCTTTATCTTTTAATAAAAGTCAATATAAAGTCGAAGCATACAATATAAAAGAAGCAGATTTAAACTTATTTTCTAAAGAAAAAGAAGTCTAGTTTTAATTTATTCTTCTAGTGTCTTACTTATTTAGATAAATTATCTAACTGAGTTATCATATTTCTAGCACTATCTTCGTTTAACGCTTTTTCATAAGATGTTAAAAGTTCTCTAGCTAAAATATTTGCTCCTAAATGTTGAAACTGTATCCTCATAGCTTGAAGTACTTTTGTACCTCCACCACCACTATGAGTTGCCAGACCTACAACTTTTTCGTTGAAAGCATCTCTCCAGTTTTCTGTTGCTCTTGAAGTCCAAGACATAGCATTGTTTAAAACTGCTGGCATAACTCCATTGTACTCAGGAGCTACAACAATAAAAGCGTTTAAAGACAAAATCTTTTCGGCTAAATCTGTAGCACTTTTAGGAATACCATGTTTCTCTTCTTCTATTGTATTGTAAAGTGGTAAATCTAAATCAACTAAATTTATAAGTTCTGTTTCTACATTTTGTTCACTTGCAATGCTTACAAGCTTTTGTCCTAGTTTCAAGTTGTTGTTTGAACTAGCGACTAAAATTCCTATTTTTGACATGATAATCCTTGGTATTTATAATATTTATGGAATTCTATTCTCTTTTTATAAAAAGTCAATAAATTTTTTGAAATAAGTATTAATTATAAACTTGTTTTAGCCTATCGAGTAAAGAGTTTAATATCACTTCATCAATCTTAATATCAATTCTACTTGAAATAATAATTTGTAACTCTATAGTCTTATTAATATACTCAACTTGTTCATCTATAGAAAATCTTTTCCAGTTATTATTTGACTTTTGTCCATTATGGTACTTTGTTAAAAGTTGAAAGTTATCTGGATGATGAACCCCTCTATTCTTTTTGTTTTTTAAAGCTTTTGCATGATCAACTTCAAAATGAATATTGTAAAACTCTTTAAACTCATCTCTTATTTTATAAAATTCATTAAGTCTATACTTATCAGAAGAATTCATGTTTTTTTCAGCTTCTTTTTTTGTAAGATTTATGTTTACATCTTCTAACTCTTCTTCTAACTCTTCTTTTGATTCTTCTTCTGTTATATATTTTACACGGCGAGGACGTTCACTATTATCTATCTTTATAAAACTATCAAAGCCACCAGTTGAAAGCCTAGAACTAATACGAGCTGCTATTTCTCTTAAGCCCGTTGTATCATTCTTTTGATTCTGAGCTTCTTGGTTAGCTTTTTCTAAAACATCAGGATAAAGTTCTCCAACCTTTTCCGCCCATTGTGAAACAGTTATATAATCATCAAAACTTTTTAATGCTTCTAAATATTTTTCATGTATTTTCATAAAACTCCCTAAATCCAACTTTTCATATTCTTCTTCAATATTATTTTCATCGATTACGTTTTTTTGCATATTGCACAGCGACCTGCAAATTGTCCCCAAATTATATTTTTTGTTTTTGGTGTTACTGCCATTTCATTTTCCCTCAATTTGATTAAGCAGTAAATCAAAATCAGATAAATATTTTTTATCTTGTATCACTCTATACTTTTCATATTCTGATTCTGCTTTTAGTTTAGCTTGAAGAGCAGATACTTTACCATTATCTAAAAGTATAGGATACATTGATAAATCCAAGAACTTATCTAAAAACTCTATCCAGTCTTTCATATTCATTACGATTCCACGATTCGCTCTATTATCTGCAAGATCAAGATATGCTGATACTATTTTTTCTAACTGTTTTATATGTTCACTATCAAGATAATTTTTTGCTGTACTTACATCTGATTTAAGTATCTTTCCATCTGGCGCATTTTTCCAAGTTTTAAGCCCCATATATATTTTAGTAGCATCAGCTTCACTATATATTATCTCAGCAGCTGTTTTCCCACATATTGCCCAATGAAGTTTATTCTGAACAGTAGAATAAAACTGTTTTGTTAGATCATCATTTTTATCATAATCAGCACTTAAAGCATATATATCTGTAATCTTTTGATAAAACCGTCTCTCACTAAGTCTTATTTCTCTTATACGCTCTAGTTGCTCTTCAAAGTAATCTATACCAAAATGTTGAAGATGTTTTAATCTTTCATCATCCATAGTAAAACCTTTGATGATATACTCATGTAAAATCTCACTTGCCCATTTTCTAAACTCTATAGCTCTATGAGAGTTTACTTTATAGCCTACGGCTGTGATTACTTTTAGATTGTAGTATTGAACTTCTTTAGTTTGAGTTTTTCCCTCTATTGCACCATGTTCTGTGGTATGTCGGAATTTCCGACATACCACTTTTTCATCTAATTCTTCATCATCAAATATCTTTTTAATATGCTCAGTGATAGTACTTCTACCCTTATCAAAAAGCTCTGCAATTTGCTTTTGAGTCAACCACAAAGTTTCATCATGGAAAAACACATTGATATTTACTTTTGCATCATCTATTTTAAATATCACAAAGTTTGAAAACTTTTGAGGAGTATTTATTGAGATTTGTTTATCCATATTTTAGCCTATATTTTTATTTTATCTTATCAAAAAAAATTCTTTTTATTTAAAAACCTGTCATATTGCAATATCAAATTATATCTACCTCTTGTAAATCCCTCAATATCCCTTTTCTCTTACACTCTTTAATAAAAGGAACTTCCCATAAGTAATCTTTACTCAAAGGATTGCTTTTTTGATTCTCTTCTAAAAGTTCAATATATTCATCTATAGTATAAGGATTATCTTTTCTATTGATAGCAGTATTTACCTCATCCAACCAAGCTTTAGCTCCTAGTTTACTTGATACTTTTTGCTTATATCTATCTTTTATTCTAAATACCCTATCCCAGCTTTCAACTTCCTCTTTATATTTTAAAGTTTTTAGCTCTACATTGACATCTTTTTGAGATAAGGTTTCAATCTTTTTTGTTTGTAGGCTTACATCTACCCCTATATCAATATCATTTCCCCCATAAGGATAAAATGCCTTTACTCTTTTACCATTTTTTGCTATTGGATTTTTCTTAAGTTTATAAGAGGAATTACATCTATTACACATTGGAGCAAGATTTTTTAAATTGATCGAAGTAAAAGGGAAATCTCCTTTTGATAAAAAATGATCATAAGCCTCTTTTGGTAAGTTTCCCCCAAACTCTAAAAGATGCAACCCACAAAAAGGGCAAAGCTCTGTATTTTTTTTAATAAACTTTTTATAATGCCTATCCATACTACTATTAAGTATATCTTTTACATCTTTTAAATGGATCACATCGGTATAGATACTTTCAAAGAACTTATGTATCTCTTTTGATAAATCCTCATCTATTTTTTTTAGATCATTAAAATCCATATAGATACGACTCTTATCTTCAAAAAGTTCTTGAATACTATTATTCATATCAAAAAACTGTGCAATTGTATTTTTTTGTATCTCACTAAGTTGTGCAAATTTTTCATAGATAGATTTTATAGGAGCATAAAGATGATCTTTTTTAACCTGTGGATTATTATATAACCGTATAATCATATCTTTAAGCTTATCATCTGTGATCAAATCCACATCAAAATCACCACTAGCATTACACCAAAAATCTTTTACAAGATATTTCATACACTCGTGCATAAGCTTTACATTATCATCTACATACTCATATTGAAATAACATAACTACTTTTTAAAAAACTCCATTGTTTCTATAGACCTACCTATAATACTCTCTAACTCTTCAAGCACCTCTTTTTTATTTTTTGATTTTCGTAGTTTTTTCTTATACTCTTTTAATACCTCTTGTGCAAACTTACCTATTGTATTTGTCTCATCAAAAATATTCATTGTGATAAGATTTACAGAAGTTCCAAGGGTATTAAACTCAGGTCGCTTACAATCTACACTTCCATCTTCCAAATCCTTAGAAAAAATAAGCACCTTTTCTCTTCTAGTATCAGACACAATAAAAGGTGAATGGGAAGTTATCAAAAATTCTGCTTTTGCATAAGCTTTTTCATCTTCTTTTGAAGAAAAACATTTTCTTAATACACTCATATACTCCGCTCTCCAAGATGGGTTAAAGTGGGTCTCTGGTTCATCTAGTAAAAAGAGTGATTGGGTATCCCTATAGATTAGTGCTAGTCCTATGGAGTGTAAAAACTGATACTCTCCATCTGAGAGGGATTTACTATATACTGGCTCATCAAGCCCTTTTTTCTTTAGCATAAAATTTTTAAAGGTGAAAAATCTTTTATTCCATGAGGCTTGGGGTAAGTAGCCTTTAGCAAAGAGGCTTTTTGATTCATAGAGTTTCTTTTTTGTCTCCACATCCACATGATAATAGTTTAAGTTTATAAGGGTTTGAAAGGTTTGAAAAAGGGTAAGTCTTCCCTCTTTTCCTATTCCAAACTGTAAAGTAAAAGCCTCTTTTAAATTATCATCTAAATAATAATCCAGAGAAAGATCCTTTGTTTTTTCATTTCTATAGTCCATAGTAGCACAGCTTTTTAGCTTTTCTATTTGCTCTGCAATTTGATCTTTTAAAAACCTTGATCTCTCTTTTAGCTGTGTTCCTTTTTTCCCTTTCTCTTTTACCTCAACTACCACTCTTGTATCTATATCATCTTTTATCACTATTCTAAAAGACTCCACAGATTTCACCCCTATAGTCTCTTTAAATACTTTATTCACCTTTTCATCCCCATAGATAAAATTAGTGATAAATATGGCTTGGGAAAAAACATCATCAAGGTAGATCATCCTAGATTCAGGGTTTTTAAAACGTATATCTTTTGCTAAATAATCATCTAAATACTCATCATGTTGAATAAGTCTCATTTTATAAAAAGGTAAGCTTAGTATCTCATTTTGCCCTGATGAATACCCTAAAATATAAGAGGGTAAATACTCTTTTACATCATCCGCTAAAAGATATAGGGATTGTCCAGTATTATCTTCTATAGAAACCATAATATCTTTTTTTGGTTTTCGCTCAATTGTAACTAATATTTCATCGTTATTTTGATTGGTTATATAATATTGAAGTTTATACTTTTCTGGTTTTATTTTATACTTAGAGTTTTTAGTAAACTCTTGAAATATCTTTAGCTCTTTATATTCTCTATTATCTACATATTCATGCTCTTTATTTGAGATATATTTTTGCTTTTTATTATCCACATAAGGAGGATCAATCTCTTTTGGTAAAAAGTTAAGATGTTGTATCTCTACTTGATAAAATATAGCAGATAAAAGCTCCAAAATATTGGACTTACCACTTCCATTTCTCCCCACCACACAATATGGCTCTATAGCAGAGTTATCCCTTGGTGGCTCTTTTATAAAATCAAGACTAAATCCACTTTTTAAACTTCCAAAATCATCATGGAGTTCTATACGCTTAAGTCGCATTTTTTCACTCCTAGTAGTATCTGTTTTGTTTCCCTATCAAAGATTTGAAAAAGTTTTTCCTCTTTTAAAAGCTGAAAAATAGTATCTTTAAAAGTAAAAGGTTTTTCATTTTTATTTTGATCTTCATCATAGGGAATATCAAAGCCATATTTATCTGTAAATAGTTTATAAAGTTCTGTAAAAGTACTCTCTTTTTCTAGTAGCTCTTTAAGGATTTTTTGAAAGTATTTATCATCTTCTATAGTAAGAGTATGTATATACTCCTCTTTTCCTATCTCTGTAAAAGCATGTATAGAGCTTTCTTGAAGTATCTTTTCTGCTTTAGAACTACTAGGTTTATTTTTTATATATAGTGTTGAAACTTCTGATTTATCATAAGATGGACTTGTTTCTAAGAGTTCTGGTTTTACATCTATAAGCTCTTCTAAGCTATTTAAATCAAGCTCCCCTTTAAAAGCTTTTTGGGATACTGAAGCAAAAAGTTGATTTAGTTCATCAAGGCTTTTTTGATAGGTTTTTTTTGTGGTTTCTATTTTTTTTACTATATTTGAGAATTTATCTTGTAGGTCTTTATCAACTACATATATTTTTTCTTTATGTACAATATTTCTATTTAAAGTGGGAACTCCAGCACCTCTTACAAATCTATTTAATTTAAAGAATTTAACTAAATAAGTTAAATAAATAAGATTATTTCCAAATGTATTAATACTAAATAAAGTTGTATTCAAAGGCCAAAAAGGTTTTTCTGAATAATATACTTCTCCAATTGTACCAGACCGCCCTGTTACAATACCATATTCACATCTATATTCATTATGATTAGTTAGTATTCCATTTGACCCATAAACATTAAAGTCACCATTTTCCTCTCTATCTTTTTTAGGTAAATCATAGCCTCTTTGAAGCTTCACTACATTTTCAAATAAATCTATGGGTCTATTTTGACTATTAGTAATAGGATCACCAAATATATCCAAAAATGTACTTTTTACTAATTTATCAAGAAGCTCTATAGTTTTTTCCCTTTTTAAGATCAGGATTTCTATTTGGGATAATAGATTTGCTATTTTTTTCTGCTCTTCTATTGTATTTGGTAAAGGTATTTTAATTTTTGCTAGTGTTTTTTGATTAAGGGTTTTTCCTTTTACCGCTATTTTTGCATCATTTAATAATGGTACAAATTTTAAAGCATAATACAAATAATCTTTAGATAATTCCACATCTTCTTTTATATTTAAAGCGGCAATTGCTTCATTTGTATATAGATCACAATCTGTAAAAGCAAGTTTTCCTATACTTAGTTTAAAACTCATTAAAAGAGTACCTTTTTTTACAAGCCTACAGTTTTTTTCTTCCACTGCTTTTTGAGTTATTTGCTCTTTTGTTTTACATACTGTTTTTTCTTTTAAATCACTTATAGTAACCCAAGGATAACCTTTTCCCCAATATGTTTCTGTTTTTCTATCAGGTGTTTTACCTATTTGGATATTACATAGTTTTGAAAGCTCTACTAATTTATACATTTTAGAATAAACTCTTTAAATCTTTAAGCTCACTTTGTATCTCATCTTCTAAACTTATAAGCTCATCTAAAATATCCTTTGGCGCATCATAAACTTCTTCTTCATAAGTAATTTCTTGGTAGCTTCCAAAGCTAAGGTCATAGCCGTTTTCTTTGATCTCTTTTTTAGGTACTAAGAAGTATTTTACTTTTCTATCATTTTGCTCTTTTAGACTGGCTCTTTCTTTATACTTTTTTATAATATCTTGTAAATCACCATAGTCACGAGTCCCATCCTCTTTATATCTAGGTTTTCTTTTATCATCTAAATCGTATCCATCACTTTGCATATCATAGAAAAACACCTCATCAGTATCTCCACCTTTAGTAAAGATCAGTATAGCTGTAGCTACTCCTGCGTAGGGTTTAAATACCCCACTTGGCATAGTGATCACTGCTTTTAGTTCAGACTCTTCTATCATAAGTGCTCTAGCCTCTTTAAAAGCTTTGGCACTTCCAAAAAGCACCCCTTGAGGGATGATGATACCAGCTGTTCCACCTACCTTTAAAAGGGTATGAATCCTATCGATAAAAAGAAGCTCTGTTTTTGTAGTACCTAGTCTTAGTTTATCGTCCATCTCCCCTTTATTTAGGTTTCCTGTAAAGGGTGGATTTGCTAAAACCACATCATAAGAGTTTAGCTCACCTTCATATTTTTGAAAACTTTTACTTAGGGTATCGGTGTATTCTATATTTGGGTTGGTGATACCGTGCATCATAAGGTTCATAAGACCAAGCCTTACCATGGTCACATCTATATCGTAGCCTTTTAGGCTAGTGTCTAGGGTCTTTTTTACCTCTTCTTTTAGTATAGCACTTGTACTACTTCTAGTAAAACCATTTTCATCTACTTTGTGGTGTTTACCCTCTGTATCCAGTGAAGTGGTGATATACTGATAGGCTCCTAGTAAAAACCCTGCACTACCACAAGCTGGATCGGTAATCTTATTGCCATATTTTGGCTCTACAAGATCAACTAGTAGATTGATAATCTGCCGTGGGGTTCTAAACTGTCCATTTTTCCCTGCACTTGCGATCTCACTTAGAAGCATCTCATATACATCACCTTGGATATCTTGGTGGGCTTGTCCATTCTCCAAAGCATCTTTTTCTATCTCTTTAAAAATATCTTCGATGATATACATAGCCTCATGTAAAAGAGATGCACTAGGTATCACAAATACGGCGTTTTTCATATATTTTGTAAAGTGGGAGTTTTCTCCGCCTATCTCTTTGATAAAAGGAAATACATATTGGGTGATATGCTCTAGTCTCTCTTCTGAGCTTAGATGGGTAAAGATACTCCATTTGAATTCTGTTTTAGGAAAATCTTCAGGTTCTTCTTTTTCTTTACCTGTTTTTTTATCTATCTTTTTTACAAGTTTTGTATAAGTTCCCTCAAAAATAGAATCGTACTTTTCTCCAGTAAATTCAGCATTTTCTATATTTTTTATATCAAGATCATCAAGCTTTTTTATAAAAAGAAGATAAGTTATCTGCTCTATAGCTGTAAGTGGATTTGAGATACCTCCACTCCAAAATTTATTCCATAGTTTATCTATAAGGCTCTCTAGGTTTTTATTTAAATGCAACATTATGCTACTAACTCCTGTGTAATATTTAGTATTTCATCTATCTCTGTTTTAGTAAATACTCCTCGTATACCAGAGGGATGTATCACTGTAAAAGGTGCAGATATTAGATCTTTTTTGCTTAAGCTCTCATTATCTATGATAAACCCTTTTAATAAATCCAAAAATTTTAACTGTGTAGTGGTAAGTGTAGGATGCTCTTTGATAAACTTATCAAAAGATTCACTTACCGTATCTGGGAAGTTTTTAAGCTCTTCAAGTCCTAAGATATGCTTGATAAACTTTAAAAAAGGTGCTTTTTTATTCATATACACCCTACGCAAAAGATCAAGGGTGATAAAAGGGTCTTGCTCGTGTAGAGTGTGAGCTAACTCTTCTATCTCTTTTTCACTTAGACTTTTGCCCTCTTTTAGCTTTTGTAGGATTTTATTTTGATTTAAAAGCTCTTTGATCTTATCTTCTACCATTTGTTTGTATTTTGAGATACTCACAGACTCCCTATCTGCACCAAACTCCACATACTCTTTTTTCTTGATATAATCTTTAAAATCAAAGATAGGAGTATCATCATCCTCAAGCTTTGATTCTGCCCTATATTTCATAAGCGGAGCAAGGGCTTTTACTAAAATATCAAGATCACTATCTTTTAGATGGTTCCAGTATTTTACTTCTTTGGCTTTTGTGATAAGATTCTCTTCTTTGGCGACTATATTTACACTTAAAAGTAAGTTTTCTATTAAAGCTATAAGGGTATCTCTTTTTTTTACCCTATTTTCTTCGTCATTTTCAAGTAGATATATAGAGTACTCCAACACATCTTTTTCAAATCGCATCGCCTTATAATCCACCCCTACAATAGATTTGGCTAAGGGTTTTATGTAAGTATCTAAAAACTCTAAATTCTCCTTAGATAGAGTTCTATAAAAGATAGAATCTAATTTATCAAGATGATTTTTCCCATCTTGTATGGTTGTAGAGTTTTTAGGGAAAAGCTCTATAAACTCTTGAAGCTTTTGTATCTCTTTTTTAGCTATCTCAATATCAAGCTTTAAAGCACTTTCTATCTTTTGAAGTCTAAGCTCAAAAAACCTTATGGGAAGTGGAGTATTTGGGATAAGACTTTTTCCTTGCGGTTCAAGTTTAAAATACTTAAAATTATCCCAACAATCCATAATAAGAAATTTCTCTTTTTCTTTACACCACGGTTTTAAGTTTTGCGGATCAAGCAGTCTTGTACCCCGCCCTATCATCTGCCAAAACTTAGTATAAGAGTAAATAGGCTTTGCAAATACTAGGTTTGATACCTCTTTTATATCCACCCCCGTATCAAGCATACCCACACTTATGGCAATACGCGGCATATCTTGGGTTTTAAACTGATCTAAAAGCCCACCTTTTCCGTAAGCCCTACTATCATCAGATACTATTACTTTGGCTAGTTCCCCATTATATTCAGGATATAAAGAGTTAAAAAGCTCTTCCACTCTTCTAGCATGGGCTTTTGTCATACAAAAGAAGATACTCTTTGTGGGTATCACCCCATCACTATCTTTGATAGACTCTTCCATAAACTCTTTTACGATGATTCGATTTGTATCTTTATTTATCACATCTCTTTCTAGCTGAGTTCCTTCATAATTTATCTCTTCAATCTCTTTACCTTCTAAAATCATATTCTTTTGATCTTCTAAAGAAATAGTTCTTTTATTTAGTCCATCATCTTGAAACTTTGTCTGAATCTTTAGCACCTCAAAATCACAAAGATAAGGTGGAATATGATCCAACGCCTCCTCATAAGAATAAGCAAATGAAGGCAACCCATCCTCACAAGAAAAAAGCTCAAAAGTGTTATGATCTATCACATTGGTTGGAGTTGCAGTAAGCCCAAGCTTTAAAGCATCAAAATACTCTAAAATCTCCCCATAAGTATTATAAATAGACCTATGAGATTCATCTATCACGATCAGATCAAAAAAGTGTGAAGATAAAGTTTGCTCCTCATCTCGTATAATATTTAACATAGTTGGGTAAGTGGATACATAAATACGCCTATCTTTAGAAATACTACTCTCCCCAAACTTTGGCCAAATAGGCTCACTTGGAATATACTCTTTAAAAGCCTCTATAGCCTGCTCCCTTAAAGCCACCCTATCCACTAAAAAAAGAGTATTTTTAATATACCCAGCCCTTAAAAGAGCATCCACTAAAGCAATAGTAGTACGAGTCTTCCCCGTACCAGTAGCCATCACCAGTAAAAAATCTCTTCTTTTTTTATCTATCAGTTCCATCACTGATCTTATAGCACTTACTTGATAATCCCTCCCTGCTATATGGGTATCAATAAACTCATGGGAAAGGGACTTTTTATAGTTTTGTATATGACGAAGACGCTCTAAATCCTCCCTAGTAGGATAAGCATAGATTTTTCTAGGAGGGTAGTTTTCTATATCCCAAAAATATATGTCGTTGCCATTTGTATAAAAGCAAAAAGGAAGATCGATATTATGTTCAGCTTTTAGATTGTAACAATACTGCTTAGCCTGTTCCTGCCCAACCCTGGGATCTCGTGAGCTTTTTTTAGCCTCAACTACAGCCAAAGGCTTCCCCTCACGACCTAGAAGAACATAATCACAAAACTGCTTTTTACCATAGCTAGGCTTTACATCAGATACAAAAGAAGTGTTTGAAAACTCTTGCCTTACTTGGGCATAGTTAGTTACATCCCAGCCAGATAGGAGTAGTTTAGTATCAATAAGTTCTTGTCGTGTCTGTGTTTCGTTTTGCAAGCTCTACTCATTTTATAATTTTATAGAAGATATTTTATCTTTTTATCTATTATATTATACTTGTGTCACAATCCACATCATAAGAAAAATATTTTGAAGAATTAAAAAAAAGAAAGAACTCTAGCAAAGAAGTAAATTACTTCTCCACTAAATCATAAAGCCCTTGAATCTCTTCAGCCCAAATCTCTTCATTGATAGTTTCAAGTACCATTGGAATATCATCCATTCTATCATCATTCATGATAAATTTAAAAGCATCCCATCCAATTTTCCCAACACCTAAAGAATCGTGTCTATCTACTCTACTTCCTAGTTCTGGCTTTGAGTCATTTAAGTGCATTCCCATAAGATATTCACGTCCTACTATATCATCAAACTCTTTCCAAGTTTTATCATAGGCTTCTCTTGTTCTGATATCATACCCAGCAGTAAACATGTGACAGGTATCTATACATACACCTACTCTGCTTTTATCTTCTATTTTATCTATTATATGTGCTAGGTGTTCGAACTTGTATCCTAAGTTTGAGCCTTGTCCTGCTGTGTTTTCTATTACTAGTTTCACATCATTTGTAGCATCAATTGCTTGATTCATAGAAAGTGCAATTCTATCTAGACATTCCTCTTCTGATATTTTTCTCAAGTGTGAACCTGGGTGGAAATTTAGTCTATCTAGTTTTAGTATTTCACATCTTTCTAATTCATGGATAAAACCATTTAAAGATTTTTCTCTTTTTTCTTCTTCTGGGTGTCCAAGATTTATAAGATATGAGTCATGAGGTAAGATGTGTTTAGCTTCAATTCCACATTTTTCTAACTCTTCAAACCATTTATCAAGTACTTTTGCTTCTAAAGGTTTTGCAGCCCATTGTCTTTGATTTTTTGTAAATAGAGCAAAAGCTTTTGCTCCGATTGCAGTTGCGTTTATTGGTGCATTAAAAACTCCACCACTCGCACTAACATGTGCTCCAACGTATTTCATTATTATTCCTATATGATTTTTTATTTAATTTAGTTTTTCATCATACAAAAATGCATCTTTAAAGCCAATATGTTTTTATAATTTGTTTAGTTCTTTTACTAAAACATAAAGATACAAAAATATCTTTATGTTTTTTTCTATTTAATAGGTACTAAAATTAGTGTTCTTAAATCTTCAGGAGCTACATCAAAAGTAAGATACTGTTCGATAGGAGGAGCATCTCTTAACTCTATTTCATTATCTTTAATCCAAGAACCGTAAATAGACGTATAAGTATCTGATAACTTATCGTACGAACCGTTATGCGCAAAGACTGCATATTTACCACCAGAGATTTGGTCTTTTTCTACCTTCCCTGCTAGTTCATCATCTTGTACTCTTGTAATGCACGCATCATATCTTAGCTTATCAATAGCTACGATATTTGGGTCATCGTAACTTATTCCATAAAACTTTGTATCTGCTTTTAATAGACTATTATTTCCTGCTATTTCTAACAGTTCATTCCACGCAGTTTCACATTTAAAATAGTCACCAACATGTCTTACTTTATACACATCAATTATTTCAATTGATTCTATTCTTAGAGGCTCAATCATTTTGATTTCCTTTTTTATATTAATATTTTGTATAAATTTTGAAGGAGAACAATTAAACATCTCTTTAAAAGCTTTATTATAAGCAGAAGGAGTGTTATACCCTGCTTCTAAAGCTATAGTAGTTATATTGCCTTGATTACACTGCAATTTATTTACAGAGGTTTCAAGTCTTATTCTTCTGATATACTTTTTTAAACTCTCACCTGTATACCCTAGAAATATACGATGAAAGTGATAGTACGAGTAACCAGAGATAGCTATTAAATCTTGTATATCAACGTATTCTAAATTTTTTTCTATTTCATTTAGAACTTTTTGCATACTTTTTTCATATTGATTCAAAACTGTCTCTCCTTAAAATTCATAAAAAGATTCTAACAGTAAATGAAAATCAAAACTTTTCCAAAATTGCTATATTTAATCTTTTTTGATTTTTATTAAAATTTTATTTTTTTTATCTCGGTGAGTAATCTCTTTTTCTTCTTTCTCAAAAAGTTCTTTTAGAAATTGTTTATCATAATTTCTATCTAAGAACTCTGCATTAAAAGATTCTAAACTTTGGCACTCAAAAGTATCTTGACAGATTCTATCTTCATATATTTGTAAACTCAAAACAGAAGTTCCAGCAGAGAGTATTTCTACTTTTGTATAGTCGTTAAACTTTGTGATAAAACCTTTATCATAAAATTTTAGCTTAGGTGTTTTTATCAAAATAGTCGCCGTTTGGGTTAAAATTGGCTGCTTTTGTGCACATCCTACAAAAAGTAAAAGAAATGTTAAAAAAAGAACTATATTTTTAATCTCTTATCCTTTGTTTTAAAAATTTTCACTATAATACTGTAATATTGATAAATTATAAAATCGAAGGTTATTTTTGTTAGTTCATATCTGTTGCGCTGTTGACTCCCACTATTTTTTAGAAAAAATTCAAGAAGAATTTCCAAATGAAGAGATCATTGGATTTTTTTATGACCCAAATATTCACCCATACAATGAGTACCGATTAAGATATCTTGATGTTGATTACTCATGTAAAAAACTAGGTATAAGACTTATTGAAGGACCTTACAATCTAGAAGAATGGTTAAAAAAAGTAAAAGGTTTAGAGAATGAACCAGAAAAAGGCGATAGATGTACGGTTTGTTTTGATGATAGACTTGAAACAACTGTAAAAAAAGCTATAGAATTAGGACATGACAAATTTACATCAACTCTATTAATTTCTCCAAAAAAATCACAAGATAAACTAGAAAAAATTGGAGCAGAATTAACATCTAAATATGACTGTGAGTTTATATTTAGAGACTATAGAAGTGGCAAAGGTTCACAAGAGCAAGGTCTAGTTGTAAAAGAAAATTCTCTTTATAGACAAAACTATTGTGGTTGTCTTTTTGGTTTATCAGCCCAAAGAGAACATCAAGATAAAGTTATGGATGAAATGTTTAATCCTATCTCAAACCAAATACTTCCAGAATCTATAGAGAGTAGACTTGAACTTTATAAAAAAAGAGATGATTTAGAAGAAAAAAATATTCCGTATAAGATTATCAAGCAGAGGTTTTTAAACTATAGACTAATGAGCGGTATTACAAAGATTGATAAAAAGATTATCCCTTCATATTTTCTATGTTATTCAACACTAAACAGAAACAGTATGAATGGTAGAATCGAATATGAAAAGGATGAAATCGCATATCTAAATAGAGATGAAGTAAAAGTTCTAAGTCTAAAAAGTTTTAATGAAATAGGAAATAGTACATATCAGACAGTAAAAGACTTGATGTTCAATCCTCCTACCTTTGAATCAGAACTAAATATTAGAAATAAAGTTACAAATAACCCTTATGGTTTGTCAACTATTTTAGTTGTTGATGAGCTAATCGATGGAAAATATGAGATAGAACTAAATGCCCTAATCTATGAAGATGTAAAAGAAGTTATTATATGAAACTTTTAGTTTGTGCGATGGAAACATCATCAAATGTTCATCTAAAAGAATTAAAAAAATATCTAAACGACGAGGTAGAACTATTAGGAGTTTTTGATAAAGAGCTTGGAACCCCTCTATATGATTTAACTCACCTTGCAATCATGGGTTTTATAGATGCGATAAAAAAACTTCGATTCTTTTTTAAACTTAGGGATGAACTTGTAGATTTAGCACAAGATTGTGACAAAGTTTTATTGATGGATTCATCAGGATTCAATCTTCCTCTTGCAAAAAAACTAAAGCAAAGATATCCAGATAAAGAGATAATCTACTATATCCTTCCACAAGCTTGGGCATGGAAGAAAAAAAGAGTTATAAAGCTTGAAAAATTCTGTACAAAACTATGTTCTATTATTCCTTTTGAAAGTGAAATATACAATGACAAAGAAAAAATTACTTACGTAGGTCATCCACTTTTAGATGAGATAACAGAATATAAAACTAGCCTAGAAAAAACAGATAAAATCATCTATATGCCAGGTAGTAGAAAAACTGAAATTATAAATCACATGGGTGTTTTTAGAGAACTTACAAAACAGATAAAAGACAAAGAGCATATTTTGATTATTCCTTCAAAATTTAATGAAGAATATATTAAAAAAACTTATGGAGATATATCAAATTTTACAATTTCAAATGATGCTCATAGCATATTAAAAGAAGCAGAATTTGGATTTATTTGTTCTGGTACGGCTACACTTGAAGCTTCTATAATAGGGACACCATTTGTTATGTCTTATGTGGCAAAAAAGCTTGACTATTTTATTGGCAGACAGTTTGTAAAACTACCTTTTATTGGACTTGCGAATATCTTTTTCCATAAAATGGGTAAAGAGCCTATTCATAAAGAATATTTCCAAGAAGAAGTAAATGTAGAAAACTTATTAAACGAATATAAAAACATGAATCGAGACAACTATTTAAAAAACTCTCAAGAGCTTAGAGACTACTTACAATTTGGTAGTTCTAAAAATGTTGCTAAAATAATTCAAAACTAATTTTTTTTTCGCTAAAATATATGACTTTTTAAAACATACAAACATATAGGATACAAGAATGTTAGACATCATGGAAATTCAAGAAATTTTACCACATAGATACCCGCTTTTATTAGTAGATAGAATTACTGATATGGAAAAAGCTAAAAGTATCACAGGGTATAAAAATATCTCTATTAGTGAACCTGCTTTTCAAGGTCACTTTCCAGGGCACCCAATTTACCCAGGAGTTATGATTCTTGAAGGAATGGCACAAGCAGGTGGAGTTCTTGCACTTAAAAGCAACGATTTAACAAATGAAGAGCTAAAAAACAAAGTTATTTACTTCATGAGTATTGACAAAGCAAAATTTAGAACACCCGTAAGACCTGGTGATAAATTAGAATATAAAATCGAAGTTAAAAAATTAAGAGGAAATCTAATCGTACTTGATGGAAAAGCTTTTGTTGATGATTCTTTAGTTGCTGAAGCAGAGCTAAAAGCTATGATAGTTGATAAGTAATAAACAAAATAGGTAAAGAATGAATAATATTCATAAAACTGCAATAATTGAAGATGGAGCCCAACTAGGTGATAATATAACTGTTGGAGCATTTACAATTATTGGTAAAGATGTAAAAATAGGTAATGGTACAACTATTGCTTCTCATACAGTTATCGAAGGAAAAACTACAATTGGTGAAAACAATCAAATTTTTTCACATGCTGCAATTGGAACTATTCCTCAAGACTTAAAATTTGATGGTGAAGATGTTGAGCTAATTATCGGTAACAACAATAAAATCAGAGAATATACGCTATTTAACCCTGGAACAATTGGTGGTGGTTCAATTACAAAAATTGGAGACAACAACCTTTTCATGGGATATGCACATGTTGCACATGATGTAATAGTTGGAAATAACTGTGTATTTGCAAATGTTGCAACTCTTGCAGGTCATGTAGAAATTGATGATAATGTAGTAATTGGTGGATTAACACCTATTCATCAATTTTGTAAAATAGGCTCAAATGTTATGGTAGCAGGAGGTTCTGTAGTAACTCAGGATATTCCACCATTTTGTTTAGCAGAAGGAAACCGTGCAGTATTAAGAGGTCTTAATCTAAATGGTCTAAGAAGAAGATTCCAAGATAGATCAGATATTGATGCAATTAAAAAAGCATATAAAGCAATATTTGAATCAGGAAATTCTATTTCTGATGTAGCCAAAGAATTATTAGAAACAAACGAAAATAAGTATGTTCACGAACTAGCAAACTTTGTTATTGCTACAAAACGTGGAATACCATTTAATAGAAAATAGGACATTTTATATGAGTAAACTTGAATGTGACTTTTGTGGAACAGCTGACTCTCACGATAACCCAATAATCTCTGGAGATAATGCCTCGATTTGCAAGGCTTGTGTTAATGCAGCACATGAGATTATGGTTTCAGGAAAAGAGCCAGAATTAGGAAACATGGTAGAAACTACTGAAGAAGAAAATGCTGCAGTTCAACTTAGAACTCCAGCACAACTAAAAGAAATTTTAGATGATTATGTAATTGGACAAAATAGAGCTAAAAAAGTTCTATCAGTTGCAGTTTATAACCACTATAAAAGAATTTTCAGACACAATGAAATTGATGATGAAACAGAAATAAATAAATCTAACGTGCTTTTAATTGGACCAACAGGTTCAGGTAAAACGCTTTTAGCACAAACTATTGCAAAATATCTTGATGTGCCTTTAGCAATTGCTGATGCAACATCTCTAACAGAAGCAGGATATGTAGGTGATGATGTTGAAAATGTTGTTACTAGACTTATTCAAGCGGCAAATGGTGATGTAAAAAAAGCTGAAACAGGAATCATTTTTATTGATGAAGTTGATAAAGTTGCAAGAATGAGTGAAAACCGTTCAATAACTAGAGACGTTTCAGGAGAAGGTGTACAACAAGCACTTCTTAAAATCGTAGAAGGTGCAACTGTAAATGTTCCTCCTAAAGGTGGAAGAAAGCACCCTGGACAAGATGCAATTCAAATAGATACTACAAATATTTTATTTATTTGTGGTGGAGCTTTTGATGGTCTTGAAGAAATTATTAAGAAAAAACAAGGTGGAAATGTATTAGGTTTCAACCAAGAGAAAAAAAGTAAAAATGATGATGAAATAATTTCAAAAGTTGAAGCACATGACCTTGTAAAATATGGACTAATTCCAGAATTAATCGGAAGACTTCATATGATTGCAACATTAAATGAAATTACAGAAGATGATATGGTTCATATCTTAACTGAACCAAAAAATGCTTTAGTAAAACAATATGTAAAACTATTTGAACTTGACGATGTAAAATTAAAATTTGAAAAAGCAGCACTTAAAGAGATTGCAAAACTTGCAATTGAAAGAAAAACTGGTGCAAGAGGTCTTCGTTCGATTTTAGAAGATATCATGCTTGATATTATGTATGACTTACCAACATTTAAAGATAAAACAATAACTATCACAAAAGATGTTGTAACAAAAGAAAAAGAACCAAAAATAGCTTAAAAAAGAAGGATTTAGATGTTATTAGATAAGGTAATCGGTGTATTCTCAAATGATATGGCAATAGACCTTGGAACTGCAAATACAATCGTTTCTGTAAAAGGAAAAGGTATTATAATTAACGAACCATCAGTTGTAGCAGTTCAAAATGATAGATATGGAAAAGATAAAATTTTAGCAGTTGGACAAGAAGCTAAACAAATGATTGGAAAAACTCCTTTAAATATTACAGCTGTTAGACCAATGAAAGATGGAGTTATTGCTGACTTTGAAATGACTGAAAGAATGATTAGATATTTCATTGAAAAAGCACACGCTAGAAAATCTTTTATCAGACCTAGAATCATTATTTGTATTCCTTATGGTATTACACAAGTTGAAAGAAAAGCTGTTAAAGAATCTGCTCTTAGTGCAGGTGCTAGAGAAGTATTCTTAGTAGAAGAACCAATGGCAGCTGCTATTGGAGCAGGAATTCCAGTATCTGACCCTTCTGGTTATGTTGTAGTTGATATTGGTGGTGGGACTACTGAGATTGGTGTTACATCACTTGGTGGACTTGTTCTTTCTAAATCAATCAAAGTTGCTGGAGATAGATTTGATAAAGCAATTATTGATTATGTAAGACAAAATTATAACCTATATATTGGTGAAAGAACTGCTGAAAATATCAAAATTGAAATAGGAACTGCAATCAAACAAGATTCAGAACTTAAAATCAAAGTAAAAGGTAGAGATAACTCTGGATTACTTTCAACTATTGAACTTGGAAGTGAAGGGGTTAGAACAGCAATCAAAGAGCCACTAAGAGAAATCGTTTCAGCTGTAAGATCAGTACTAGAAGAGATGCCACCTGATTTAGCAGGTGATGTTGTTGACAATGGTGTAATCCTAACAGGTGGAGGAGCATTAATTAGAGGTTTAGATAAATACCTTGCAGATATTATCAAACTTCCAGTAAGAGTTGCTGATGAGCCACTATTAGCTGTTGCATATGGAACAAGCAATGTATTAGATCAGGAAGCCTTATTAAAATTAATCACTAATGAATAAATTTCTATTCTTTCTTCTTTTTCTTGCAGTTACTTTAGGTTATCTTTTCGATTTAGACCAAGTAATTGCAAGAAATTTCAATCCTTTTAATGGTATAAAACAATTTTATGTAGAAACTATAGTATCTGTACAGACTAAGACGGAAAGATACTTCAATCAAACAACACAAATTGAAAGTTTACAAAAAGAGAATGAAGAGTTAAAAAACTATAAATTACAATATCTTAATTCTAAAAATAAATTAGATAATCTATTAGATACTTTAGATGCCCCAAACTCAACCACAGAACAAATAAAATTTACTAGAGTTTTATCATATGTAAACTTTGATAACTTTACAAAAGTTTGGTTAGATTTAGAAAAAAAAGACAACTCTATCTTAGGAGTAATTTCTCAAGAATTTGCAGCAGGAATTGTAGTAAATCAAGATGGAAAAGCAAAAGCACTTTTAAATGGAAATGAAAAATGTAATTACTCTATATTTATTGGTGAAAACAAAGCCCCTGGAATAATCCATGCTACAAAAGATAGACAAAATCTTGTAGCAAAATATATTCCTATTTGGTTTGATATCAAAGAAGGTGATGAAGTTATAACCTCAGGTATGGATAATATATTTTTTGAAGGTTTAAAAGTTGGGAAAGTAATATCAATCAAGAAAAAACAAGATATTCAAGAAGCTATAATAACCCCTTATGCAAAAGTATTAAAACAAAAATCTTTTTTCGTATATAAGAAAATCCAAAATAAAAAAATAAAAGTAAAAAACTTAGTAATCAAAGATACAAAAAAAGAAGAAGACTCTAAAAAGAAACCTACAAAATAGTTTTTATATAATCAGCCACTCTAAATGAATTTGCATAAATAGTCCACGTATGTGGTACGCTACCACCTGTTGGCATAAAACTTCCATCTGTTACAAATAAGTTTTTCAAATCATGACTCTGACAATATTTATTTAATACAGAAGTTTTTGGATTATCACCAAATCTACAACCACCTGCTTGTAAATTTTGAGAAGGCAAAGGTGAAATATTTGCATCAATATTTTTTGCACCCATCTGTTTTAAAACTTTCATAGCTTTTTTTGCTAAAAATTTCCCAACTTTTACATCTTGTTTATGGGCACCAATTCTTATATTTGCAACAGGAACACCATATTTATCTTTATACTTTTCATCTATACTTACAAAACAATCATCATTTGGCATCCAATCTGTAAAAACTTCGAAAGTAAGAACTCTTTTTTTGGTAAAATTTTCATGAAGTTTATCTTGTAAAGCTTTTCCATAAAGTAGATTTCCATTATCATCACGTTTTAAGCTATTTGCACGCCTTATTGGGTTTGCATGTTCAAATAAAAAGTCAACTGTTCCACCTTTAAAATCATTAGTATAATACCAATCTTTTAGTGCTCTATTTACAAAAAAACCTTGTGTAAATAGTTCTTCTTTTGTTAAATTTGATTCATCAAATTCACCACTTCCAATTCCTCCACCAGTAAAGACCATATTTCGTCCTACTTGATTTGAAGAATTTGCCAAACCATTTGGATAAAACTTATTCTTAGAGTTTAAAAGAAGTCTTGAACTCTCAACTGCTTGAGCTGCCATAACAAAAAGCTTCGCTTCAACTTCTTTTTTAGTGCCCTCTTTTGTAAAATAATAAGCTTTTGTAACCTCATCTTTTGAACTATCAAGTTTATATACAAATGCTTCAGCTTTAATTGTAAGATTTCCCGTTTGTAAAGCATCAACTAAAAGTGAAGCTCGTGAACTTCCCTTTGCACCACTAGAACAAGCATAGCTCCCACAATAGTTTGAATAATAACAGGGGTTTCTTTTATCTTTTGCAGTTGATATTATTGCTCTTGGAACTTTATAAGAAGTATATTTTAAATTTTTACAACTCTTATCAAAAAGATTTACAATAGGATGTTCTTCTAAAGCAGGATAAGCATACTCCTTTGTGCTTCTTGGTTCATGGTGTTTATATTCTGTAATACTTCCTGAAACCCCTACTCTAGACTCTACTTTTGTATAATAAGGCTCCATATCTTCATATGAGATTGGCCAATCTTCTATGTTTGCACCTTCAACTTTTCCATATACTGTTTTTAATTTAAAATCATTAGGTTTTAATCTATGAAAATATCCACTCATAAAGTTTGATGAGCCACCTAAAATATTTCCATTCCAAAAACTCCATCCAGTTTCATAGGTAGGAAACTTATACCACTTACCATCAATTTTTTCTTCAATAACATGATATTCATCTTTTAATTTTGGAGTTACAATATAACGTCTAACAAAGGCAATCTCATCTTTAGAAAAGTCTTTCTCACTATAAATAGCACCCTTTTCTAAAATAAGAACTTTTTTTCCTGCCTTTGTTAACTCATATGCAATTGGGCCAGCTCCTGCTCCACTTCCTATAATACAAATATCATATTTCATCATACTACTTTTGCATACTTATATTTTGGTTGAGGACGACCAGTTTGATGATTCAAACTCTTCCAAGCTATTTCATTTTTATTTCCACCATAAATAGGATCGCTTAACATTGCTTCTATTCCATAATATACAAGTCTAGTAAGCCACTCTTGTCCATATTCACTATTATTTGTTCGTTCTATTATATTTTCTTTTTGTTCTTGGGTACTTTTTAAGAAGTTTGGAAAAGAGTCATTAAAATCAAGAGCACCTTGTAAAATATACTCCCTATCATCCATATCAAAAGATTTATATTTTGAATTTATTTGTAAATAAGAAGTTGCGTTAAACTCTTTTGCACTAGGCATTGTCTTAGTTTTTGGGAAAAGAATATCAAAGACATTATCAATGATTAACCAAGAGAGAGTATTATCAGCTTTAAATTCTTGTGAGTTTAAAACAGTACTAGCTCCTAAAATAGAACTTGTAACTATAAATTCACGTCTTTTCATACTTATTAAACCTCATCTCATTATTTCATATACTTTATATATAAACTTATATTTAAAACTAATAAACTGATTAAAACTCTATATTCTAATATTACAAATACATAGAAGAAAGACTTATATTTTTTTTAGCTTCTCTCTCTTTAGTAGGTAACACATCCAAACTTGGCCAATTGCCATCAATCAAACACTTAGCATAGGGTTTACACATCTTTGCTTCATTCATAGCATCAACAGAAGCTTGATAATCATATATTAATCTATGCCAGCTTATTTCAATCCCTTGCACAGTTGTATCTAGAATCATATACCAACCATCAGGAGTAGCATCATTTGCAGGCATACCAATTACTCCAGCATTTAGCCAATAACCATTTTCCAATTCTTGTCCAAATGGAATACCACAATGACCACCTATAATTACATCACTTGATACTTGTTCTAACTGCTCTTGTTTACAATTAATATCACTACTTGCAAAAACAAACTCGTTGATACTTTCAACAGAACCATGCACCACATGAAATTGTTTATTTGCTAGGCTAAAATGCAATTGCCGAGGTAATAATCCCATCCACTTTTTATGGGAAAGAGGTACATGTTTATTTGCATAATTGTACCATTCAATAGATAATAAGGAACACGCACTATTTTTATCAAATCCACAACCACAGTCATCTGAATTTGCTGATAAAGATTCTTCACAGTTGCCCATAACTACATGACAACCCCAATCTTGAATCAAGTTAACAGTTTCTTCTGGCTGAGCACAATAAGCAACTAAATCACCTGTACAAATCACACGATCAGAAGTAATATTACGAGCATCTGCAATAGCTTTTATTGCTTTTGTTGCAGCAAAATTGCTATAAGGTCCACCAAATACTAGTAAAGGAGCTTGCAGTTCACCTAAATCTTTAATCATTTGATACCTTTGCAGGAGAAGCTTGAAGTTGTTTTTGACTTAATTTACCAATAAAGAATAGTAAACAACCTCCAATCATTACAACAATACAAATCCACAATAACTTGGTATATTTATGTACATCACCTAGTAAAGCCGTATGCCCTGATGATTCTGTAAAATACAATATCGCACCAGTAATTGCCAAGATAAAACTACCTAAATAGCTCCAAACTGGAATATCTCGATTATTGCCCCATAGACTAAAAAATATTACCGGAATAAGATACATAGAAGCAGTTCCACTTACTGCTACAGCACTAAATAAGTCTTTATTTCCAAGAAATACCATAGCTAAACCTAAAAGCATAAAAACTGTCATTACAATTCTTCCATTACGAATATTTACTTCCATAAAACGCATATCAATTACTATCATTTTTGCTGAACTTGTCAAAGTACTATCCAATGTTGACATGGCAGAAATAACTAAAGAAGCACTAAATAAGAACATCGGTATTTCACCTAATAACCTACTAAGTGCTTGATTCATATTTTCACCATCAAAGGCATTAGCTCCTGCAATGATACCCAATGAACCAAAGGTAATAATACATATAGTACTAATCCAACCAGCATGTAAAAAACTACGTTTAGTTGTTTCACGATCAGCAAGAAAACCACGATCCATCATCACAGGGTCATGCATTGGATAACTCCAAACTTGAAGTAAAGCAACAATTAATAAAATAGGACCTGGTTCAGAAATATCAAAAGGTTTAAAAGTAAGAATATCAGTAGTAAAGTGACCTTCTCCTACAACTAAAAATACAAGTATTACTAGCACAGCTAAAAAGATAAGCATCTGATAGAAATCAGTACGTAATGAAGCTTGCAAGCCTCCTAACATTGAATACACTAATGTAACTAGGGCTAAGCCTACAACTGCTAAGGTATATGCTTGTGAACCTGCAACACCAAAAAGAATACCAATAACCAATAGGTTAGCAAATACTTCACTAATCAAACGAATACCAATTACAAAGTTATAACAACGTGTACCCCAAGAACCAAAACGGTCAAATAAAAAAGATTGAACACTATCATAACCATGCTCAAAACGTAAATTATCAATAATTTTACCACCTGTAAGAAAGGATAAATAATATGCAGCATAAGCAAGTGTTCCCCAAATACCATAATAAAATCCTAAAATAGCAGCATTTAATAAAGACCGTGCAAAAATCCAAGTTGTTACTTGAGAAAAGATTAGAGTCAATAAACCAGGAGCAAGACCTTGGGCATTTTTACCTTTGAAAAAACTATTTTCATGAGTTACACGACGAGATATAAAAATTGAGAATAATGCAAGAGTAGATACTAAAATAGCTAACCATATTTCCATTCAAAAATTCCTTTTTTGATTTTTCAAACTATAATAAAAATATGTTTAGTTATTGTAAAGTAATATTAAAAACCCTTGACTAGTAACTATAAAGTGCTTTATCTACCTTATCCCAAGTTAGATTGTCTTCACTTTTTTGTCCTTTAAACATATTGTAAACATATCTAGCAAACATATCAGTTTCTAGATTTACTTTAGTACCTACTTTGTATCTTTTAAAAAGTGTATTTTCTATAGTATGAGGAATAATTGTAAGTCTAAAAGAGTCTTTCATCACCTCATTTACAGTTAATGAAACTCCATCAATAGTAACACTTCCTTTAGGAATAATATATTTAGAATATTCACTTGGCAAAGAAATAAAAAAATCTGTAGAATTTCCACTGTTTTTTATACTTGTGATTGTTCCTAAACAATCTACATGTCCTTGAACAATATGTCCTTCAAATCTATCACCCATCATCATTGCAGGTTCAATATGAACTTTTCCTCTATAATTTTCCATTGCAAGTATTTTTTGTGACTCAGGAGATAATTCTACAGTAAAAGTATCACTTGTAAATCTAACTACTGTAAGACAAGCACCATTAACAGCAATAGAGTCTCCAAGCTTTGGTGAGTATTTAGCTTTTAAAGTTAAAAAGCTATTTTTTAAGCTTAAAACCTCAGCCATTTCACGAATTAATCCAGTAAACACATAAATCCTTTAGCAAAATTGTAGTAAAGTTCG
The DNA here is from genome assembly GCF_001895145.1 of Arcobacter sp. LA11. NCBI lineage: Bacteria > Pseudomonadati > Campylobacterota > Epsilonproteobacteria > Campylobacterales > Arcobacteraceae > Arcobacter > Arcobacter sp. LA11. The sequence goes on from NZ_BDIR01000012.1 coordinate 72,800, forward strand.
AAATATTTGGTATAATACCGAAAAATTATTGAGAAGCTAATTTTTACACTTTCCAAAAGATATAATCAAATTTTCAAAAACTTTTCAATATACAAAAAAAAGAAATAGCCAATAGGCTAATAATAGATAGGATAATTATGAGTTATGATATTATCGTTGTAGGTGGAGGACACGCAGGAATTGAAGCCTCTTTAGCTGCAGCAAGAATGGGTAAAAAAACCCTACTTATTACAATGTTAGTTGAGCAAATTGGAGCTGCTTCATGTAACCCAGCTATTGGTGGACTCGCAAAAGGTCACTTAGTACGTGAACTTGATGCAATTGGTGGAGAAATGGGACTTTGTACTGATGCAACTGGTATTCAATTTAGAATATTAAATGCAAGTAAAGGTGCAGCAGTTCAAGGAAGTCGTGCTCAAATTGATATGGACAAATACAGAGAGTATATGAGAAAAGTTTGTCATAATACTCCAAATTTAGAAGTATATCAAGATGAAGTAACTACTCTACTAGTAAAAGATGTCAATGAAGTTTATGGAGTAAATACTAAACTTGGTGAAGTTTTTGAAGCTAAAAAAGTAATCATTACTACTGGTACTTTCATGAGAGGACTTATTCACATAGGTGAAAATACTTATGATGCAGGACGTGCTTGGGAATTACCATCTTCAACATTATCAATACAATTAAAAGAGCTAGGTTTAAATGTAGGAAGACTAAAAACAGGAACACCTGCAAGAATAGATTCAAACTCTATGAACTTTGATTTAATGGAAGCTCATGGTGGAGATGAAAAACCAACTCCATTCTCTTTTAGAACAGATAAATCAAACTTCAACCCAAAACAATACCCATGTTATATAACATATACAAATCTTGGAACTCATGGAACTATCACATCAAACTTTGATAGAGCTCCTCTTTTTACAGGTCAAATTCAAGGAAGTGGGCCTAGATACTGTCCAAGTATTGAAGATAAGGTAAATAGATTTGCTGAGAGAGAAAGACATCAATTGTTCCTAGAACCACAAACTGAAATGTGTACAGAATACTATATAAATGGTCTTTCTACTTCTTTACCTATTGATGTTCAAAAAGAAATGATTCATTCAATTCAAGGTCTAGAAAATGCAAAAATCATAAGATATGGATATGCTATTGAGTATGACTATGTAGACCCAACAGAGTTAAAACACACTCTTGAAACTAAAAAAATCAAAAACCTTTATAATGCAGGTCAAATAAATGCAACAACTGGTTATGAAGAAGCTGCTTCTCAAGGTTTTATGGCAGGGATTAATGCAGCACTTGCAATTGATAAAAAAGAACCATTTATCCTAAGACGAGATGAAGCTTATATTGGTGTATTAATAGATGATTTAGTTACAAAAGGAACAAATGAACCATATAGAATGTTCACTTCTCGTGCTGAATATAGACTTCTTTTAAGAGAAGAAAATGCTGATTTAAGACTAACAAAATATGGTCATGACTTAGGATTAATTGATGATGAGCAAATGTCAAAAGTTGAATTTAAAAGAAAAACCTTAAAAGATGCAACTGAGTATATGGCAGAAGAATGGTTTACATCTAAAAAAGAAAATCTTGAATTGCTTGACTCTTTAGGTGAAGATAAAATTAGAGATAGAGTTAAACTTATTGATATTATTGGAAGAAATACTGTTACAACTGAAAAGTTTGATAAAATCATTCCAAGTTTAGCCAATACAGATGATTATTTAAAAGAACAAATCATCATAGAAGCTAAATATTATAGATATATTAAAAAACAACAAAAACAAATTGAAAAAATGAAAAAAATGCTTCAAATGAAAATCCCTGAAAACTTTGATTACAAAGTTATCCCAGGATTATCAAATGAAGTAGTTGAGAAATTAGAGAAATTTAATCCACCAACACTTTTTAATGCAAGTGAAATATCTGGAATTACACCTTCTGCAATTGATATTATTCATATGTATATAAATGTAAAAAATAAGAAATAAGCTTTTTCATAAGATAAACTTATAATAGCTTATGTTAATCATAAGCTTAGTTTATATATAATTTTAAAAAAAATGACAGGAATGTGACATGGAAGCTAAAAATAGCGCATTAAAAAAAACTTCATATAGAATAAAAAGATATTATGCTTATATTCTTGCAACAGTAATATCTTTATCAGTTCCATTTATAACTATCAATGGAAATCATTTATTTTTACTATCATTTGATAAAAAACAATTTCATTTAATGGGTGTCGCATTTGATATGCAAGAGCTATATTTGATGCCGTTTTTATTAATGCTTCTATTCTTAGGAATTTTTGCTGCAACTGCGCTTGGTGGTAGAGCTTGGTGTGGATGGGCCTGTCCCCAGACAATATTTAGAGTTGTATATAGAGATTTAATAGAATCAAAACTATTAGGTCTAAGAAGAATTAAAAATAAACAAAAAGAACCAGATTGGAGTAAAGCAGAAAATGCTTCTAAAAAATTAGTCGCAATAATCATTTGGTCAGCCTTATCTTTAATAGCATCTGCAAACTTCATGTGGTATTTTGTTCCCCCAGAAGATTTTTTTGCCTATATGGAAAATCCTTCTGAACATATGCTTTTAATAGGTATAGTTTTATCTACAGCTGCATTTTTAATATATGATGTTGTTTGGCTAAAAGAAGATTTCTGTATTTATGTTTGTCCATATTCAAGAGTTCAATCAGTTTTATATGATGATGATACTTACCAAGCTATTTATTCTACAAATAGAGGTGGAAATATCTATAATGAAGATAAAGAAAAAATCATTTTTAAAGCAAAAGATTTACCAGAACAAGCAAATGAGTGTACAACATGTGAGTCATGTGTAACTGTTTGTCCTACACATATTGATATTAGAAAAGGGATGCAATTAGAATGTATCAACTGTCTAGAATGTGTAGATGCCTGTACAACGGTAATGGGAAAACTAGGGAAAGATTCCCTTGTACAATGGTCAAGTACTAGTGCTATAGAACAAGGAAAGCCTACAAAACTTATTAGAAAAGCTACTATTATGTATGCGGTTTCATTAGTTTTAATTTTAGGACTTCTTTTTGTTATGGGTGGAAAAAAAGAGTACATGCTTTTAAATGTAAATAAAACAACACAATTATATAAAATAAAAGAGAATAATCTAGTAGCAAATAACTTCTTATTCTTATTCCAAAATACAGATTCTAAGCCACATACATATGCTTTAGAAGTTGTAGATAATAATGATATAGAAATTGCTAGATTTAGACCATTTAAACTAAGCCCTAAGAAACTTGCTAAAAAAGTTGTAGTTTTACAAACTGATAAATTATTAGTAAATGATAAAACAAAAGATACACCTATTACTGTTACAATTAGAGCTTATGCAGTTGATGAACCTGAAAGAGTACAAGTATTTAGAAAAGCAGTGTTTATCTTCCCAAGAGCAGATAAACTAAAATAGTATTTACTAATTGAACTAAAAAAAAGGGGGGGAAGAAGATAAAACTTCTTCCCCCCCCTTTTTTATTTAAGAATATTAAAAAGGAATAGCAGTATCTATTGTTTCTCCTACTTCAGAAACAGAATCCCCTACAATATCTGGAGTAACAGTATTTAATACTGCTCCTGTAACTCTAAAAGGCAATGCAGCCACATCACCAACGATACAACCATTAAACAATACTATGATTAAAAATATTAAAAAAAAAGATTTCATTAAGTTCCTATGTTTTTTCTAGCGAAATTATATTTTAAATTATGTTAGAAAGATATTATTCAACTCTTTTCTTATTTATCTTCAATATCTAAAAAAAATCAATCTACTTAACTACATATTAACTTCTGCTTAGATATAATCGCGGAATATTTTATTATAAATTTTTAATTATTTTTTGGAGTTTTTTATTATGACTAAATTCATATTTGTAACTGGTGGAGTATTAAGTTCACTTGGAAAAGGTATCACTTCTGCATCTATTGCAACAATTTTAAAACAATCAGGCTTTAAAGTTTCTATGCTAAAAATTGATCCTTATTTAAATGTAGACCCAGGGACAATGAGTCCACTAGAACATGGTGAAGTATTTGTTACTGCGGATGGTGCAGAAACAGACCTTGATTTAGGAAACTACGAAAGATTTATTGATAAAACACTTACTGCTAAAAACTCTTTTACAACTGGTCAAGTTTACCAAAGTGTTATTAAAAGAGAAAGAGAAGGTGGGTATTTAGGTAAAACTATCCAAGTTATTCCTCACGTTGTAGATGAAATTAAAGATAGAATTTATGCAGCAGCAGACGAGCACGAATTTTTAATTATAGAACTTGGTGGAACAGTTGGAGATATCGAAGGTCTACCATTTATGGAAGCAATTAGAGCTATTAGACATGAACTTCCAAAGACAAATACAATGAATATCCATGTAAGTTTAATTCCATATATCAAAGCTGCTGGTGAACTTAAAACAAAACCAACGCAACACTCAGTTCAAGAGTTAAGAAGAATTGGTATTACACCTCATATGTTAGTATGTAGAACAGAGAGAACTTTACCTAAAAACTTAAAAGATAAATTAGCTTTATCATGTGATATTGATAGAAATGCAGTTATTGAAGCTGGCGATGCACAATCTATTTATCAAGTTCCATTACACTTTATCAAAGAAGGTATTTTAAATCCATTATCAGAGCATTTTAATATCAAAATCAAACCAAATATGGAAAGATGGGATACTTTAGTTAAAAATATTTTAGTTCCTCAAGATGAAGTTACAATTGCCTTTGTTGGTAAATATTTAGATTTAAAAGAATCATACAAGTCACTTATTGAAGCACTTATCCATAGTGGTGCGCACTTAAATACAAAAGTAAATATTCACTGGTGTGACAGTGAAAGAATTGAAGATGTTGGAGCATACGATATTATTGGAAACTCTGATGCGATACTTGTAGCAGGTGGATTTGGACATAGAGGTGTTGAAGGGAAACTAGCAGCAATTAAATACGCTAGAGAAAACAAAATTCCATATTTAGGAATTTGTTTAGGTATGCAATTATCAGTTATTGAATATGCTAGAAATGTACTTGGATTAGAAGAAGCTAACTCAATTGAATTTGATGAAAATACTCCAGACCCATTAATTTATTTAATTGATGAATTTATGGATCAAAGTGGAAATAAACAACTAAGAACACATAAATCACCAATGGGTGGAACAATGAGACTTGGTGAATATCCATTTGAACCACTAAAAGGTACAAACCTTCAAAAAGCTTATGGAAATGAAAAAATTTATTTCGAAAGACATAGACACAGATATGAAGCAAACCCAAAATATAAAGAAGCCTTAGAAAAAGCAGGTATGCTTATCTCTGGACAATCAGATGGGCTAATTGAAGCTGTAGAGATTGAAGATCATCCGTGGTTCGTAGGAGTTCAGTTTCACCCAGAATTTACTTCTCATCTAGAAACACCAAACCCAATTATTTTAGAGTTCGTAAAACAGGCAAATTCACATAGTTAATGTCTAAGATTACAAAATCAGAACTTTATAATCTACTTGAAGCAAGGCATCAGAATAACACCTATTCTCGTCTTGCAAACATTCCTGTTCCAGATAGTTTTAAAGATATCAAAAGAGCTACAAGCAGAATAAAAGAAGCAATTTCTAATAAAGAGCAAATAACAATTGTTGGTGACTATGATGTTGATGGAGTAGTTTCAACAACTATTATCGTAGACTTTTTCAATAAAATTGGAGTAAAAGTAAACTATATTATTCCAAATAGATTTAAACACGGATATGGTTTATCTCCTAAAATTGTTGATATGATAGATAGTGGTTTAGTTATCACTGTAGATAATGGAATCTCAGCAGTTGATGCGGCTCTAAAATTAAAAGACAAAGGTATCGATTTAATCATCACAGACCATCATACAGTAGGTGAAGAAATTCCAGATGCATATGCAATTATAAATCCAAAACAAGAAGATTGTACTTTTCCTTTAAAAGAAATCTGTGGAGCACAAGTTGCATGGTACCTTTGTGCTGCATTGAAAAAAGAATTAGATAAAAATGTAGATATGCAAGAATTTTTTGACCTTTTATGTGTAGCTATAATTGCAGATATAATGCCTATGACAAGTTTAAACTATACAATGGTTAAACACGGTCTAAAAAAAATAAAAACTTCTCAAAGACCTGCATTTAGAAAAATAAATGAAATGATGCAAAAAAAGTTTTATGTATCAGATGATGTAGGATTTACAATTGCTCCAAAAATAAATAGTGCAGGAAGAATGGATGATGCCTCAGTAGCATTATCTTTTCTTCTATCTCAAACAGACTATGAGGCAAATGAAGCTTTACAACTATTAGAAGAATTAAACTGTTACAGAAAAACTCTTCAAGAAGATATATCTCAAAAAGCAAATAGTGCTTCTAATCCAAACGATAATGCAATTATCGTTTGGGGAGAAGATTGGCATGAAGGTGTTATAGGAATTGTAGCTTCAAAGCTCTCTAATTCATTTAAAAAACCTGCTTTTATATTTTCAGTTAAAGATGGTATTGCAAAAGGAAGTGCTAGAGCAAATGCAAATATAAATCTTCACACAATTATAACTGAAACATCAGACCTATTATTAGGTTTTGGTGGACATAAAAATGCTGCAGGACTTTCTCTTAAAGCTTCAAACCTAGAAGAGTTTAAAAGTAGAATAAATAATCTACTAAATGTAGAACCAAAAGAATTACATATAGAACACAATGTTCTAGGTGAGCTTGATGTATCATGTGTAGATATAGAGTTTTTAAATATTATAGAAACATTTGAACCATATGGACTTGAAAATCATAGACCTATTTTTAAAATATCAAATTCTAAAGTTTTAAAATCACAACTTTTTGGACGAGATAAAAATCATTTAAAACTTACATTAAATAGTGATGGTTTTGTTTTTGAAGCATTAAGGTTTCATGCAGATAGAAAAATATTAGCAGATAATATAGATTTAGTAGTATCTATAAATAAAAATGAATTTAGAGGACAAATTAGCCCCCAATTTTTAATTCAAGACATTTTATAAGAACTATTATAAAACCATTGGAGAAGTTACGTGAATTCTTCTTCCTTTTTTTATTCCCTCTAATTCTAATATCTCATCATCAATAGATGTTCTTCCATTTGATGATGCTAAAATATTTCCATTTCTTATATCAATAAGCTTAATAAACACTATAAGATTTTGTGTTGTAATAGAATAAGTTCCAACAACTGCAAATTGTGAATCAACTTCTTTTTTATTTATTTCACTTTGTTTTCTTGTTAAAACATTTAATCCACGTTTTCCATACTGAAAATATTCACTTAATTCTACTTCTCTTACAATAATATCATTATTTAATAAAGAATCTTTCAAGTGATCAGATAATAAAAAACCAAGTTTTGATCTGTTTTTTAGTTTATCCAAGTTTACAAAATCTGAAACTAATACAACATCATCAATTTTAATATGTCTTTTTAATTTAGCTGACGATTTATCAACAAGTCTTTCTACAAGAGAATGAAAATCATTTGAACCTGTAAAATTTTTATGGTTTTCTGGAGATTTAAGGGCTATTTGATTTACAATATCAGAACAACCTGAAAATGTAAATATCAAAAATATTGAAGCTAATAAAAACTTCAATATTTTCAGAGTTGATTTATTCATTTATACTATTTTTCTTTTATAATTTTAATAGTTCTTGCTGGTCTACAATCTTTGAAAAGAATACAATCATTTCTTTTATTATGTAGATAAGTTGCTCTAGAACTTGAAATGATTTTCCCTGTAATATTATCAATTACTCTTGCATTTAACATTACTTTTCCAAACTGTCTAGAATAAGTTCCTACTACTACATATGTATTTGGAACTTGGTCTTTTAGTTTATAAGGGTTTCTTGTAATAAAGTATTCACCTTTTTCATTTATTGAAACAGCCATTTGACCTCTGTATTCAATTATATTAAAACCTCTATTTGACATCTCATTAATCATACTTTCACTTACAATTCTTCCAAATTCAGTTGTCTTTTTAAAATTATCTAATCTAACAAATGAAGTAATCAATACTGGCTTACTTGTATCCATTTTTTTATTTCTCATCATTTGAGTAGCTAGAGAGTTAATTGTTCCTTCTAGCGTTGATTGAGTTGTTACATTCCTTTGCATATCTTCTGCAATTTGAATATGTTGTTTTGTAACTTGTACTTTTTGATTTTCTTTTACAACACTACTCTCTGAATAAGAAGGCGTAGACATAGATTGTGAGAAACATCCAGTAAATAAAAATACTGTAGCTGTCACAAGAGATGTTTTAGCGAAAGTTTTAAGCATAAATTCCCCTTTTAATAATTGCATAGATTTTATTTAAAAACAACTTATAAATTCTTGAAAAGATTATAACTTAACTATTTGCTATATGCCTTATTTTCATTATTGTATGTTAAAATACACTTTATAAGTCATATTAAATAAGGAATAAAAATGCCTAAAGTATTAGTTGTTATATCAACAGGATTTGAGGAGATTGAAGCTATTACTATCATTGATGTATTAAGACGTGCACAAATTGAAGTTGTAATTGCAACAATAAATGATATTTTAACAGTTGGAGCAAATGCAATTGTAATTCAAGCAAATCAATATTTGAAAAATTTAAATCCTTTAGATTTTGATATGATAGTTCTTCCAGGAGGAGGAACAAATACCCAAAACCTAGCTTCAAGTACTTTAGTACAGAACTCACTAAAACTTATGAAAGAAAAAAATAGATATATTGCTGCTATTTGTGCAGCGCCCTACGCTTTGCATACAGCAAATGTGCTAAATAAAAACTACACTTGTTATCCAAGTTTTGAAGAAAAAATAAGACAAGATGGTTACCAAGGAGACAATCAAGAAGTTGTCATCGATGAAAAAGTTATAACTTCAAGAGGACCAGCTACAGCTATGACCTTTGCACTAGAACTGATAAAACTTTTAAAAGACGAAAATACTTACCAAAAAGTAAAAGATGGACTACTAGTAAAGTAATTCAAATATAAACTTTTTTAAAATTATTAAAAAATCATAAAACTACATAACAAATTAATTTATTTGTTATAGAATATTAGATAATCTATACAATTATATTTTAGATAAAACTAAAGGCAAAAAAGTTGTCAGAAGAACTAATAAAAAAGCTAGATAAAAGAAATATCGAAGAAAGTATAGATGAGCTATCAAACGCCTTAAACTTAAAAGAGTTAAGACGTGAA